>CALJNE010000074.1 GCA_937982115.1 uncultured Bacteroidales bacterium
TCCGCCAACAGCAAGTAATCCTGCCCCAATTTCAGTAAATTGTATTTCTGATGTTCCTCTACCGAATGTAGGTGTTGTTACAGATGCATTAGATAATTGCACTTTAAGTCCAACGATTAATTGGGTTTCTGATGTTTCTGACGGGAATAATTGTCCTGAGATTATTACAAGAACCTATTCTGTTAGTGATGAATGCGGCAATTCTATAAATGTTACGCAGACAATTACTGTTATTCCATCTATTTCTCCGCTAGTGCCGGCTGATGGAAGCCAAGTAGTTTCTTGTATTTCAGATGCAACTCTGCCTATCACACCAGTTGTAACAGATATTTGTGGAAATAACATTATCCCTGTCTTGTTAAGTGTAGTTGATAATCCTAATCCAATTACTTGCGAAGGAAATAGAACATATACATATAGGTATTCTGATTGTGCCGGAAATTGGAGTGACTGGAATTTTGTTTATACAATAAATTATAATATTCCATTAGTTACACCTGCGAATGGTTCAAACACTGTAGAATGTTTGACAGACGCTGTTAATCCTGGGGCTCCGGCAAATATTAATGACGGATGTGGTAGAGTAGTTGCTCCGGTATTTATTGGCGTAGAATTTAATCCTGATCCATTAATTTGTGAAGGTACTGTTCTGTATCGTTACCGATACGTTGCATGTGATGGAACAAGTGCTGATTGGACTTACACTTACACAATAGATATCATCACTTCCCCGGTAGTTCCGGCTGACGGCAGCAGCACAGTAGAATGTATATCAGATGCAGTAGCTCCAATCACACCGGTGGTTGTAGATGCTTGCGGCAATAACATTCCTGCAGTATTGTTGAGTGTATTTGATAATCCAGACCCATTGACATGTGAAGGCACCAGAGTTTACACTTATGCATACACGGATTGTGGTGGCAATACAACAAACTGGACTTACACATACACGATAGATATCAGCACAGCTCCTGTAGTACCGGCCAATGGTAGCAGTACAGTAGAATGTATATCAGATGCAGTATTCCCGACCACACCTGTAGTTGTAGATGCTTGCGGAAACAATATAGTTCCGGTATTAGTTAGTGTGGTTGACAATCCTAATCCATTGACATGTGAAGGGACGAGAGTTTACACTTATGCATACACAGATTGTGGTGGCAATACAACAAACTGGACATACACATACACGATAGATATCAGCACATCACCTGTAGTACCTGCGGATGGATCATCAACAGTTGTATGTCCGTCGGAAGCAGTAGCCCCAGTAACACCTTTAGTTGTAGATGTATGCGGCAATAACATAGTTCCGGTATTGGTCAGTGTGGTTGATAATCCAAACCCATTGACATGTGAAGGGACGAGAGTTTACACTTATGCATACACAGATTGTGGCGGCAATACAACAAACTGGACATACACATACACGATAGATATCAGCACAGCACCTGTAGTACCAGCTAATGGCAGCAGCACTGTAGAATGTATTGCTTATGCAGTACCGCCGACAACACCTATAGTTGTAGATGCATGCGGAAACAATATTGTACCGGTATTGGTGAGTGTAGTTGATAATCCAAACCCATTGACATGTGAAGGCGCAAGAATTTACACTTATGCTTACACAGATTGCGGAGGCAATACAACTAACTGGACTTACACTTACACGATAGATATCAATACGGTTCCTGTACTTCCTGCAAATGGAAACTCTATTGTATCATGTGTTGCAGATGCAATTCCGCCAATAACTCCGATTGTTACGGATGCATGTGGAAATAGTTTAACTCCTGTTCTTACTGCAATTATTGATTCACCTACACCATTGATTTGTGGTGGAACACGTGTTTATGAATATTCATATACTGATTGTTCAGGAAATACTAATGTATGGAGATATACTTACCAAGTAAATAATCCGGTAATTACAATTATCTGTCCTCCAAATCAGACTTTTGATGCAGTTCCAGGCGATAACTATTCAATACCACAATTATCAGCTTCAAGTAACTGTAGTGGAGCATTCTCAATAAGCTGGTCAATTTCCGGAGCAACTAATAGAAGCGGTGTCGGCAACGATGCAAGTGGATTATTCAATGTTGGAACTTCTGTAATAGATTGGGTTGTTACCGATTATTGTGGTAATATTCATAATTGTCAAACTACAGTTGAGATTGTGTTCCCAAATATTGTTTGTCCTTCTTCATTTAGTGTTTGCTCTGATGCCGGATTACAACAACTTAATAACAGCGGCGAAGATCCATTTAATGGAGTATTTAGCGGAACTTCCGTAAGCGTAAATTCCGGAAACTACTATTTCAATCCTGCAATTGCTCAGGGAATATATCCAATTACATATACCTGGACAAATACAAACGGTTATGTTGGTACATGTTCATTTAATATTACAGTTAATGAACTTCCGCAATTTAGCATTACTAGTGTCCAGAATCCTTTATGTAATGGTAGTTCAGATGGAATTATCTCATTATCTATTACCAGTGGAACAGCTCCTTATCAAATAAATTGGACTGCTGCTAATGATATAACGAGTTCGAATAATTACAACATTACAGGATTAGCCGCGGAATCTTATAGTATAGTAATAAATGATTTTAATGGATGTTCTTATTCACAAAATACTCAATTGATCAATCCTCCTGCTCTTTCTGCTAACATTAATATTACTTCTAACCATAACGGATATAGTGTAAGTTGTTTCGGTTCTACGGATGGAAGTGCTCAGGTTATTGTAACAGGCGGAACGCCAAGTTACTCATATTTATGGAGTAATTCTGCAAGTTCTCAAACTTCACAATCTGCAAATAATCTGTCGGCAGGAAATCATAGTGTTACTGTTACCGATAGCAATGGATGTGCCGTAAGTGCAAATATTTCTCTTACTCAACCTGAACAACTTAATATTAGTGCTGTTGTTAATAATAATGTTTCTTGTTACGGATTTACTGATGGTTCTGCAACAGCCACAGTAAATGGAGGTGTGCCGGGATATAACTTCTCTTGGAATGATCCTTCAGGAACTGTAGCCCCCAATGCAAATCAATTACCTTACGGAACATGGACCGTTACTGTAACAGATCAAAATTCTTGTTCTGCTCAAACTCAAGTTACTATTACTCAACCTACTCAGCTTAATGTCAGCGTTGTTTCTAACAATGTGAGATGTTTTGGTGAAGCCAATGGATATATTATTGTTACAGCTTCAGGAGGTACTGTCGGAACAAATGGATATAATTATTTGTGGAATATCCCGGGTAACGGAAATGTTCCGTATGCTCAGAATCTTGTCGCCGGCTCATATACAGTAATTGTTTCAGACTTAAATAATTGCTCTTTGGCAGTTACAACACAAATAACTCAACCTGATCCGTTAATTGTAACATTATCAACTATGCCTGTTGTGTGTGGTTTCAGTCAGGGAGTTGTTCAAGCTAATGTTGCCGGAGGAACGCCTTCGTACAGTTATTTATGGAGTAATAATGCAAATGTACCTGTACAACAAAATGTTTATTCTGGAGCTTATTCAGTTACAGTTAATGACAGCAATGGTTGTAGCACTGCTGGAGAAACTTTTGTAGCAACTCAAGGAACTCTTACTCTTAACATTACCGAACTCAGTCCTATTAGTTGTTATGGTGTAAGTGATGGTGCTTTGTCGGTAACCTCTAATGGAGCTAATCCTGTAAATTACCTGTGGTCAAATGAACAAACATCTGCATTAATTACAAATATTCCTGCAGGATTCTATTATGTTACCGCAAGTGATGCTTGGGGATGTTCGGGTTCTGCTAACTATAATTTGATACAACCAAATCATATATTACTTTCTTTTGAAACAGTTAATGTTAAATGTTATGGTGGCAATGATGGATCATTAAATGTAATTCCTTCCGGTGGTGTTATTCCTTATTCATATTATTGGAATGTTGGTTCAGGAAATCAAATGATTCAAAATCTTACTGCAGGTGTTTATGATGTTACTGTAACTGATGCTCATGGTTGTTCAAATTCTGCTCAGGCTACTGTTTCTCAGCCTCAATCACCATTAAATATTGCTTATACATTAGCAGATGTAAAATGTTATGGGAATGGTGACGGATTCATAAATGTAACCGCTGTTGGAGGAACACCAAACTATAGTTATTTCTGGCAGTATGGTAATTATAACTCAAATATGACTAACCTCCAGAATTTATATGCAGGTGAATATTACTTATCTGTTACAGACATTAATAACTGTTCTTTTGATACCACTTTTGTAATTAGTGAACCTGCTCCAATTTCAGCAACTTATTCTTATCAAAGACCTTCATGTATCGGAAATAATAACGGATATATTGAAGTTAATGCTGTCGGAGGAACTTATCCTTATACATTTATATGGAATAACGGATATTCTCCCATTGGAAATATTGAAGGACTTGTACAGGGATATTACTTAATTACGGTGGTTGACGCCAACGAATGTGAGTATGTATTGAGTCCAATAACTCTTACAGATGTGGACGAAGAATGTTTGAAAATTCCTAATGCCTTTACCCCCAACGAAGATGGTATAAACGATACATGGATAATCGAAAATATCCATTTGTATCCAAATGCTTATATCCATGTTTACAATAGATGGGGACAAGTAATTTTTGAAGCTAAAGGATTGGATGATCCATGGGATGGCAAATTTAACGGCAGATACGTACCCGCAGGAACATATCTGTATATCATAGAGCTTTTCAACGGTACAAAGCCTAAAACAGGCACTGTCACTGTTGTCTATTAACCTCTCCTTTATATCAGGCTGCCATTTCCCAGATGGCAGCCTGATTTTTTATTCTGCCATAGAATATTGATTTATTAAATTTATATTATCTTTGCCGCACTTATGAAATTTGAAATAATTCATAGAGATATTAATACTAAAGCCAGAACAGGTTTTATTACTACCGATCATGGCGTAATAGAAACGCCCATATTTATACCTGTTGGCACTGCCGGAACTGTAAAAGGTGTTCATTTTTCCGAACTCGAGAATGATATTCATGCTCAAATAATTTTGGGAAACACTTACCATCTTTATTTAAGACCGGGAACTGAAATTTTAAAAAAAGCCGGCGGCTTACATAAATTTAATGGATGGAACAAACCTATTCTGACTGACAGCGGCGGATTCCAAGTCTTTAGCCTTGCCGAAAATAGAAAAATTACTGACGAAGGAGTTATTTTTAAGTCTCATATAGACGGGTCGAAACATGTTTTTACTCCTGAAAACATTGTTGATATTCAACGAATTATCGGAGCTGACATAATAATGGCTTTCGATGAATGTACTCCATTTCCTTGCGAACATTCTTATGCAAAAAAGTCTTTAAAAATAACACACGAGTGGTTGAAAAGAGGATGGAATCATTTTTCTAATACTAAACCTCATTATGAACATTCTCAAACATTTTTCCCAATAGTTCAGGGGTCGGTTTATAAAGACTTAAGAATTGAATCAGCCAAATTTATTGCTGATATCCAGGCTGAAGGTAATGCTATTGGTGGGCTATCCGTTGGTGAACCTGCTGAAGTTATGTACGATATGATTGAGGTTGTTAACGAAATTCTTCCTCAAGATAAACCTCGATATTTAATGGGAGTAGGTACACCCCAAAATTTACTCGAAGGAATCGAACGTGGAATTGATATGTTTGATTGTGTTATGCCTACTCGTAATGCTCGTAATGGAATGCTCTTTACTTCCGAAGGCACAATTAATATTAAAAACAAAAAATGGGCTGATGATTTTTCCCCTATTGATCCGAATGGGACAAGTTTTGTTGATAGGGCATACACCAAAGCCTTTTTAAGGCATCTTATCATTTCCGGCGAAATTCTTGGGGCTCAAATTGCAAGCATTCATAATCTTGCTTTTTATCTAAATCTTATGAAGCAAGCCCGCAAACAAATTATGAATAATTCTTTTTCTTCCTGGAAAAAGGATATTCTACAAAAATTAAATAAAAAGCTATAGTGAAAAAGATTGATGTATATATTATTCGTAAAGTATTAAGCACTTTCTTTCTTGCTATTGCTTTGATTATTTTAATTGCCGTTATTTTTGATATTTCTGAAAAAATTGATGATTTTATTGACAGACAGGCTCCTTTAAACAGTATTATTTTTGATTATTATCTAAATTTCATTCCTTATTTTGCAAATTTATTCAGCTCTCTTTTTATTTTTATTGCAGTAATTTTTGTTACATCAAGGCTTGCTGCTAAAAATGAGTTTATCGCAATGTTTTCTTCAGGGATCAGCCTAAAAAGATTATTAGTTCCTTATCTTATTTCTGCTTTTGTCATTGCTGCATTTTCTTTTTCTTTGGGAAATTATGTTATTCCTCAAGCAAATAAAAAACGTATTGAATTTCAAAATACATATTTCAAAAAATTTAGACAACAAATGCGTTTCAGCGAATATAATATTCACAGGCAAATACTTCCGGGAGTTTATTTTTATGTTGAATCTTATAACCGAATCCGCAATACCGGATTAAGAATGACCCTTGAAGAATTTGACGGAGTAAAACTAAAATCAAAACTGTCTGCTGATATGATGATCTGGGACTCAATAAATAATACATGGATTCTACAGAATTATTATATCAGGAATTTTTATGATGATAGGGAAGAACTTATTTCAGGATTACGTCTCGATACTGCTTTTAGGGTGAAACCCGAAGATTTTTTACCAAAAATTAATATCGTAGAAGCAATGACACCACGTGAACTTAATGAATATATTGCCGAACAACGACTTTCGGGAACATCAGCCGTTATTTCCAGCGAAATTGAAAAATATTCCAGAGTCGCAAATCCTTTTGCAGCTTTTATTCTTACAGTTATTGGATTCTCATTATCTGTAAGAAAAGTTAAAGGAGGTATCGGTCTTCATATCGGGCTGGGAATTTTATTGAGTTTTACTTATATTTTATTTCAGAGGTTTGCAACTGTTTTTGCACTTAATGGAACTACTAATGCTGTTGTGGCAGTCTGGATACCAAATATTTTATTTGCTTTGATTGCAGCATTAATTTATTACAAAACGCCAAGTTAATTTGTTTAACCAATCTTTATGAATATGGACCAAAATCAGAAAAATTTAATTTTACGCAAAAAAAGAGCTGAAGTCATGCTTGGCGGAGGCGAAAAAGCTATCGAAAAGCAAAAAGCTTCCGGTAAATTAACAGCACGAGAAAGAATTGATTTATTGCTTGACAAGGATTCTTTCAAAGAATATGACCTTTTTGTTCAGCACAGCTGTCGTGATTTCGGTATGGCTGACAAAGTTCTCAACGGTGACGGTGTTGTAATTGGTACCGGAACAATTGATGGTAAGCCTGTTTGCGTTTTTGCTCAGGATTTCACAGTAGTTGGAGGCTCTTTAGGTTATATGCATGCTAAAAAAATTACCAAAATACAAGATGTAGCAATGAAAATGAGAGTTCCTCTAATCGGGATTAACGACTCCGGAGGCGCTCGAATTCAAGAAGGCGTTGACTCTCTGGCAGGATACGGTGAAATCTTTTATCGTAATACGATGGCCAGCGGAATAATCCCTCAAATATCTGTTATTCTCGGACCTTGTGCCGGTGGTGCTGTTTATTCTCCTGCTCTGACTGATTTCGTCTTTGTAGTTGACAATATCTCCAAAATGTTTATTACCGGCCCAGAAGTTATTAAAACTGTTTTAGGTGAAGAAATCTCTCAGGAAGACCTTGGTGGTGCGAGAGTTCATTCTGAAGTTACCGGTAATGCTCACTTTTTCGCTCTCTCCGAAGAAGAATGTTTCCGTCAAATTAGAAAACTATTATCTTTTATACCTCACAACAATAATAAAAATTTGATTGACATTAACGTTAAACCAACACCACCAACTGCAAATATTGATATAAATAACATTGTGCCGATTGATCCAACAATTGCGTATGATGTCAGAGACGTTATTAAAGCTATTACCGACAATTCCGACTTTATTGAAGTAATGGAAAAGTTTGCCCCAAATATTGTTGTCGGTTATGGTAGAATCAATGGAACAACAGTAGGATTTATTGCTAATCAGCCTTTATATCTTGCCGGCGTTCTTGATGTTGATTCTTCTGATAAAGCTGCAAGATTTATTCGTTATTGTGATGCTTTCAATATCCCGATAGTAACATTTGTTGACCTGCCAGGATACCTCCCGGGAGTTGATCAGGAGCATGCAGGTGTTATACGTCATGGAGCAAAAGTTTTGTATGCTTATTCCGAAGCAACTGTTCCAAAAATTACTGTTATTCTTAGAAAAGCTTATGGCGGTGGATATATTGCAATGAGTTCTCGCCATTTGAATGCTGATTTTGTTTTTGCATGGCCTACTGCCGAAATTGCTGTTATGGGACCTCAAGGTGCTGCAAATATTATTTTCCGTAAAGAAATTTCTGAAGCCGAAAATCCTGAGGAAATGAGAAAACTCAAAGTGGAAGAATATAAAGAACGTTTCGCAAATCCTTATGTTGCTGCTGCTAAAGGCTATGTTGATGCCGTTATTGAACCTGTTGAAACAAGGGATATGCTTGTGCATGCTTTAAAACTTTCAGAAAATAAAGCTGAAGTTAAAGCTGACAGAAAACATGGTATTCCACCATTTTAATAATTTTAATATCTCAGATTATGGACAATCAAAAAATAAATTTAGTTATTGAAGATTCTGTTTACCAAACTTTGCCTACAAATGCTTATAAAAAAGCTTTAAATTGGAAAAAACAGGAATCTAACAAAATCACAGCCATTATTCCCGGAACTATAGTCGAAATTTTTGTAAAAGAAGGTCAATCTGTAAATGACGGTGATCCAATGCTTGTTATTGAAGCAATGAAAATGAATAATAAAATCAATTTTACTCATAGTGGTATTGTTGATAAAATTTATGTCAAACCCGGGGATGTGGTTGCAAAAGACCAAATCCTTGTATCTTTAAGATAGTTTTAACAAAAAATCTTCCGCACTTAGGAAGATTTTTTGTTTTTATAAGCAACCTCAGGTATTATTAATATGTCTTTTAAATAGACCTTAAATGAAAACCTGAGATGAAAACTGCGAATACATATCCAATACTTAAAGAAAGCCTCATTTTTACGGCTGATGTGATAAAGTATTCGGAGATTCTTGAAAAAGAAAATAAAAAACCCATTGCTTTAAAACTAATGCAGTCGGGAATAAATATAAATTCATTTTTGTTTCAGGCTCAAACTGCATGGCGTGACGAAGATTTAAAATCAAAATTGTTAAAGGCTAAAATTTCCTTAGAAGATGTAATTTATTGGTTGAAGCAAAGCCAGAAAAGCAATTATATAAATGTTGATAATAATTTAATTGAAAAAGCTGAAAAACTTGCTCAAGAAATAAATTCCAAATTATCGGAATAAATTCCTTCAAAATAATTATTTTTATTATCTGCTAAAAATTTAAACAAATAGCTTAAATTTGTGCAGATTAATAATTTTGCTATGAAAAAAATTCTTGTTACCGGGGGTGCGGGATTTATTGGTTCTCATCTTTGCGAAAAACTTCTTAATCAAGGAAACGAAGTAATTTGTCTGGATAATTTTTTTACAGGCTCCAAATCTAATGTTATACATTTGTTGAATAACCCTTATTTTGAATTAGTGCGGCATGATGTTACAATGCCATATTTTATTGAAGTTGATGAAATTTACAATCTGGCATGTCCTGCGTCTCCTGTTCATTATCAGTATAATCCCATAAAAACCATTAAAACTTCGGTAATGGGAGCTGTAAATATGCTTGGGCTGGCAAAACGTATTAAAGCCAAAATTCTTCAAGCCTCAACAAGCGAAGTTTACGGTGATCCCAAAATTCATCCTCAAACCGAAGATTATTGGGGAAATGTTAATCCCATTGGTGCTCGTTCGTGTTATGATGAAGGAAAACGTTGTGCAGAATCTTTATTTGTTAACTATCATAAACAAAATGGGGTTAAAATTAAGATAATCAGAATTTTTAATACTTATGGTCCGCGAATGTTACCTAACGATGGTCGTGTAATTTCCAATTTTATTGTTCAGGCTCTCAAAAACGAACCTATTTCGGTTTACGGAGATGGAAGCCAAACTCGTTCATTTCAGTATATTGATGATCTTATTGAAGGGATGATTAGAATGATGGATACTCCTGATAATGTTACCGGACCAATAAATATTGGAAATCCTAATGAGTTTAGGATTATTGATCTTGCCGAAAAAATTATAAAACTCACAAATTCAAAAAGTGAGATTAAATTTTTCCCTTTACCTGAAGATGACCCCATTCAGAGAAAACCGGATATAACCCTTGCACAGAAACATTTGAATAATTGGACTCCTAAATATGATATGGATAAGGGATTATTAAAAACTATCGAATACTTTAAAACTATAATAAAATGAAAGGAATTATTTTAGCCGGAGGTGCCGGAACAAGACTGCACCCAATGACTATCAGTATATCAAAGCAAATCATACCTGTTTATGATAAGCCGATGATATATTATCCACTTTCGGTTTTGATGCTCGCCGGAATTCGTGAAGTTTTAATAATATCCACTCCTCAGGATATCGGACTGTATGAAAAACTTTTTGATGACGGGCATCAATTAGGAATGAAGTTTAGTTATGAAATACAGCCTTCTCCCGACGGATTGGCACAAGCTTTTATAATTGGTTCAAAATTTATCGGCGATGATAATGTTTGTTTGGTCCTTGGAGATAATATCTTTTATGGTCGCGGTTTTGGTGAAATACTTACAGAAGCAGCAAATCTCCAGGATGGTGCTATAATTTTCGGATACTATGTAAACGATCCGCAAAGATACGGCGTTGCTGAGTTTGATAAATCAGGGAAGGTTATCTCAATCGAAGAAAAACCCCAAAATCCAAAGTCAAATTATGCGGTTACCGGATTATATTTTTATTCAAACGATGTTGTAGAAAAAGCTAAAAGTCTGAAACCTTCAAAAAGAGGTGAACTTGAAATTACAGATTTGAATAATCTTTATCTTAAAGAAGATCGTTTACAAATAAAACTTCTTGGACGCGGTTTTGCATGGTTAGATACCGGCACTCCTGAAAGTTTACTTCAGGCTGCAAATTTTATCGAAACTCTTGAGTCAAGACAAGGACTAAAAGCCTCCTGTATTGAGGAAATTGCATATCGAAAAGGCTTTATTGATAAACAACAACTCGAAAAACTCATTCAACCGCTTATAAAAAGTCAGTATGGACAATATCTTTTAAAAGTTCTTAATGATGATTTCTTATTTTGATAATTATGAAGCTAATAAAAACGGAAATAGAAGGACTGTTAATAATTGAACCTAAAGTTTTTGGCGACTCCAGAGGGTATTTTTTTGAATCCTGGCGTGATGATTTTTTTAAAAATATAGGAATAAATTTTATCCCTGTTCAGCAAAATGAATCAGGTTCTACTTATGGTGTTGTCAGGGGATTACATTATCAATTGAATCCTTTTGCTCAGGCTAAACTTGTCAGAGTAGTTTACGGCAAAGTGCTTGATGTAGCTGTGGATTTACGTAAAAATTCCATAACTTTTAGTAAATATTTTTCAGTTGAATTAAGTTCCGAAAACAAAAGACAGTTTTTTATTCCGGCAGGTTTTGCTCACGGATTTTCGGTTTTGTCGGATTTTGCTATTTTTTCTTATATGTGCGATAATTACTACAATGCAGAATCCGAACGCGGAATAGCATATAATGATCCGAGTCTAAATATTGATTGGAAAATTCCTGCAGAAGAAATGATTATCTCCCAAAAAGATCTTAATAATCCTCCATTTCTATTAGCAGAAAAGAACTTTTAAAAAATGAAAAAAATAATTGTTACCGGAGCTAAAGGCCAGTTAGGTAGTGAAATTTTTATTCGCAGACAATACATTCGAAATGCTGACTTTATTTTTACCGATGCAGATACTTTGAGCATTGTCGAGTTTGATAATCTAAAAGATTTTTTCGAAAAAAACAATCCGGATCTTGTTATTAATTGTGCTGCTTATACTGCAGTTGATAAGGCTGAGGATGATTTTGAGAATGCTTTAAATGTTAATGCAATCGGGGCAAAAAATATTTCCGAAATTTGTAAAAAGCATGATATTCCTTTAATTCATATCTCTACCGATTACGTCTTCGATGGAACTAAAAATCTCCCATATTGTGAAGATGATGCCGTAAATCCCTTGTCTGTTTATGGCAAAACGAAATTACAAGGAGAAATATTCATACAGGAATCCGGTGCTAAATATGTTATTATTCGAACATCCTGGTTATATAGTGAATTTGGAAATAATTTTGTAAAAACAATCCTTAGAATTTCGAAGGAAAAAGAATTTCTTAAAGTTGTTAATGATCAAATTGGAAATCCCACTTATGCAGGTGACCTGGCAGAAGTAATTTTGATAATTGCAAAGAAATACCTATCAGAAGAATTTTGGAAATCCGGAATATATCATTTTTCAAATGAAGGACAATGCTCCTGGTACGAATTTACTTGTGAAATATTAAAAATAAAATCAATAAATACTCTTGTTTATCCTGTCAGCAGTTCTGAATTTCCAAGTAAAGTAAATCGTCCGAAATACAGTGTATTGGATAAAACTAAGATTAAAAATACGTTTCAACTAACAATAAACAATTGGAGAACTTCGCTCGAAAAATGTCTTCAAAAGTTGCAATAAGTTTTATTCAACCAAACTGTCCAGCACGTGTTTAATTAGATTTTTAACAGCCGGCTTATAGTCTTTGCTGTATTTTTTTGCATATCTGTTGGCAATAATAACACAAACAGTTGCAGCTTGATGTCCGAGTAGAGCAGAAAGTCCGAATAAAGCAGAACTTTCCATTTCGTAGTTGGTTATTCGCTTATCATTATATCTGAAAATTCTTATTTTATCATTTATTTCAGGATCTTGAATTTGAAGTCTTAAAACTCTTCCTTGAGGTCCGTAAAATCCGGGAGCAGAAATTGTTATTCCACGCAGAATGCCACTACCGATTCTTTCTGAAAGTTCTTTTGAAGAGTTTACAAAATACGGAGAAGTAAGCAAGGGATTCCAATTTGTATGATTTTTAAAAGCATTTTCCATTTCTGTATTGCAAACTGAATTGCGGTTTGCGTAAAAGTTTAAGAGCCCGTCGAACCCAACAGCCATTTCCGACAATAAGAAAGAATCTACTTCAATATCTTCGTGTAAGGCCCCGCTTGTGCCAATACGAATCAAGTTTAGGCTGGTCTTTTCTTCTTTAATTGTTCTACTATTGAGATCAATATTTACTAATGCATCCAGCTCGTTTAAAACAATATCAATATTGTCTGTACCTATTCCGGTAGCAATCACAGAAATCCTTTTTCCTTTATAGGTGCCTGTGTGTGTTATAAATTCTCTGTTAGTAATAACATGCTCAACTTTATCAAAAAAATCAGATACCATTGCTACTCTGCCCGGATCACCTACTAAAATTATGTCTTTAGCAATATGTTCCGGTTTTAATTTTAAGTGAAAAATACTTCCATCACTATTAATAATTAATTCTGATTCTCCAATTTTATTCATAATCAAAAAATTTTATTATTTTTGTAAAATTAGAAAAAATACCAGATGTTTAAGAAAAAAATTTTAGTACCGACAAATTTCTCGGAACTTTCTGAGATTGCTTTTAAACAAAGCCTTCTCTTTAGTCAGAATATTGGCTTTGAAGTTGTTTTATTGCATATTGTGCCGGATCTTAAGGATAAAGATCTGGATATTGATTTAATTCAGAATGCGATTATTAAAATGATTGATAAATATCGCAGTCTTACAACAACTAAAACAAGTTACCGAATAGAGGAAGGAAAAGTTTTGCAAAAAATTCTTGAAGTCGAAGAAGAAATTCAGCCTTCTTATGTTTTTTTAGGAACGGATCTTTCAATGAAGTTAATGTCTTCAAAAACACTTAAATTAATTGATGAGGCAAGATGCCCGATAGTTATTTTTGGAAGAAATTATAATCGAACCGGTTGTCAAAATATTGTTTTACCTCTGGATCTTACTAAGGAAACTAAACAAAAAGTAAAGATTACACTTGATATAGCAAAATTATATAACTCAAATGTGCATATTATTTCTGCTGCAAATTTTGAGGATGAAATTGAAAGAGATAAATTAAAAAATCAAATCCTGTCTGTACAGGCAATATTTGAGAATGAAGGTATTAATTGTTTTACAAAACTCATTAAAACCAAAGATGATATTGAAGTTATGGCAAATGCCATAAATGATTATGCCGATGATGTGCAGGCGGATTTAATTGTTATAATGACCAGGCAGGAAACCAAGTTGCAACAATTTTTTGTTGGAAGCATGGCAACTAAATTAATTAAAAAATCAAAAGTGCCTGTTTTGTGTGTAAGTCCTAAAAAGTAATACAAACTAAAAATTTAAAATTATGAATAATCAGAAGTATAAGAAACTAATTTTTGTTGCAGCTGTGCTGTTAGTTCTTTTAATAATTTTCGGCAGTTCAATGTTTTATATTGTTAAACCTGGTGAACGAGCAATAATCTTTCGCCCTTTTAGCAGCGGCTTGGATACTACCAATATCTATCAACCAGGATTTCATATTGTTGCACCTTGGAATGATTTTATTGTTTATGTTATTAAAGAGCGTAAAACTGATGAAGTTTTAGATGTTCTTGATAAAAACGGATTATCAATAAATGTAGATGTTTCTGTTAGATTTAACCCTACTCCAAGTAAACTGCCTTTCCTTCATCAGCAATTTGGTGAAGATTATGTTAATCAATTAGTTATTCCTGAGTTAAGATCTATCGTTCGACAAGTCTTAGGGAGATATACTGCCGAAGAAATTTATTCAACTAAACGAGCTCAGGTTGAACGCGAAATTATTAATGAAACAACTCAAAAATTAAAAGATAATTATGTTGAGACTCGTGCGGTTTTAATCCGTTCGATAAATTTACCTCCTCAAATTAAAAATGCTATTGAAACAAAATTACAACAAGAACAAGAAGCTCTGGCTTATCAGTTCAGAATTCAAAAAGAACAGCAGGAAGCTGAACGTAAACGGATAGAAGCCGAAGGAGTAGCTAAAGCAAATAATATTATTAATAGTAGTTTGACTCCAAACCTGTTGAAAATGAGAGGCATTGAAACAACTCTTGAGCTTTCAAAGTCAAATAATTCTAAAGTGGTAATTATTGGAAGCGGAGAAAGTGGCTTGCCTATAATTTTAAATCAATAATCAAAAAATAACTTTCTTATTAGCCGGCATAGCCCGGCTTTTTTATTATGTGAATTTTAAAAAATAAAAGTAATTATAGCAATTAAGTATATAAAATAAAATTACAGTAATCAACTTTAATTTCTCCGTTGTCAACTTCACTTTCAGGCTATCAGGCACTGGAAATTATTCGATTTTAATCTGTAAGTTCTTTTTTGTAATTGTGTTGCTGTATCTATTGTAAAGATTGAAACTTAAAATATAAAAGTGCCATTGAGAAAAAGATAAGACCATATTCGCATTAAAAAATGCCAAATTTGCATAAGGTTCGACAAAAAAGAACAACCGTAAATTAATGTGGCATAAACAAAAAAAGCTGCTCTATTAGCAGCTTTTTTTGTTTATAATTTTTTAGTGGATTATCTTAAAACATTAATTTTATGATTTTCTCCATTTACATTTAAAATATAAGTGCCGTTAGATAAATCTGAAATATCAATTATTTCGGTTTCGTTTGCATTTTCGATTTTTCTTACAACAGATCCGTTGATTGAGGAAATTGTAATGTCAAAACCTTTAGCATTTTTAACAGCAATAAATTCACTTGCAGGATTTGGATAAACTGAAATTTTAGCAGCAACTTCGTTGTTGATTGAAGATGGATCTTCATAGAACAATGAGAAAGCGTCAACTTTAATATAGCTACCTGCCGTTAAAGTGCCAATATCTTCACCTTCGAATATTCCTACGCCAGAGCTTGTTACTATTATTATAGCACTGTCAGCAGGATATGATTGCATGATTTCTAATGGAGCAACAAATTCTTGCCAATTATTTGTTAAATCATCGGAACCCAGTAAAAATCCTCCTGCAGCAACAACTTCACCTGCTTTCCATGATTGGTAAATTACAATAGCAGAATCCTGATTTTGCATAAATCCTTTTGCATAAAATCTCATTCTGTTAACATTCTGAGTGTATTCTTCTCCTTGAACTAATCCTGACATAGATACGCTACCAACAATAGCAAACCCACCAATAAGTGTATCATTTAATCCCAAAATAAGATTAGTTGTAACATTACTTTCTACATGTAAACAATATTGGCCTGTGTAAGCACCTGTACTTTGATTTGCTGAAGGATTTCCGGATAATACAACCCAGCCGTTTGGTCTTAAATCTGACCATAAAAATGGAATGTGTTGTGACCACTGTGCAAATGTAGCAGCATTGTCAATACCTGTACCTTTTGCATCTTGATTCAAATCGGCAGGTTTTAACAGTTCTACAAAACTTACAACTTCAGGTCTTAATTTAAAATCAGCAAAATTGTAGCTTTGTGCGTTTAATACGCAAGCAAGTCCTAAAAACATTACAACGAATAGTAGATTTTTTTTCATAGCTTCTAATTTTTATGGTTTATTAAATTTTTCAAAACTCACGCAAATTTACAAATTATTTAAAATAAAAAAAATTTTTTTTTATTTTAAATAATTTTTCTTGCAAAACACACTCTGAAATTTCATTTTAAAAACACCCCAAATTGCTTCTCCAACAATACTGCCACTCATTTTTGATGTTCCCTTGCGACGATCTGTAAATATTATACTTACTTCTTCGATTTTAAATTTATGCAGATAAGCCTTAAACTTCATTTCAATCTGAAATGCATAGCCTATCATTTTAATATTGTCGAGATTGATTGTTTCTAAAACTTTTCGATGGTAGCAAACAAATCCGGCTGTTGTATCGGTAAGCTTCATTCCTGTAATAAATCTTACGTATTTAGATGCAAAATAAGATAGCAATATTCTGCTCATTGGCCAATTAACCACATTTATGCCCGTCTTATATCTCGATCCAACAGCTACATCTGCTCCTTTAACACAGGCTTCATGGAGACGTATAAGGTCATCAGGATTATGCGAAAAGTCTGCATCCATTTCATATATATAGGTATAGCCTTGAGCTAAACTCCATTTGAATCCTTCGATATACGCAGTCCCAAGTCCAAGCTTTCCGGATCTCTCCAGAATGAAAATTCTTTCGGGATATTTTTCCATTAATTCTTTAACAATTAGGGCAGTACCATCCGGAGAATTATCGTCAACAATTAATATGTCAAAAACCTCTTTTAAGTTTAAAACATATAAAATTATATCTCTGATGTTTTCCTTTTCGTTATAGGTTGGGATTATTACAATATTTTCTTTATTTGTTTTCACTTTCTAAAATTTGTGCGTTGCGAATATAAGAATAATTAATTAATAAGTAGAAATATTGTTAAAATAATTGGTATTAAAATAATTTTATATTTGTAAGATATAGAAAATCAATGTGTTGTAAAAAAATAAAATTTTTTCAAAAAAAAGTTTAAAAAAGTTTTGGAGGGAATAAAAAAAGCAATATCTTTGCAGTCCCAAAACGATAAGGGGTAAATAAAAAAAGAGAACGATCTTTGACTTAATGGCAAGTAGCACAAAAA
>CALJNE010000075.1 GCA_937982115.1 uncultured Bacteroidales bacterium
CCTGACAAGAACTTTATAGCAAACCACATTCTTGAGTTGATAAAAAATAAAAATAAGAGAATTATGATATCAGAAAATTCATATAGAGATGTCAGCAATATTTGTTGGTCAAAAATGAAAAAATCTTACTTTCAAATAATAAAGCATAGACTCTCTATTATTTAATCCTCACTAATGAAAAACAAGGAAAAAATAATTTATATTAGTTGGACTGACTTTAATTGGCACGCTTTCTTACTTTCCAACTCTTTGAGGGCTGATATTTTTTTTATTAAAAAGATTAAATCATATAAGATACTTCCTAAAATAATCAATACTGTTTTTGATTATTTTCATAAGACCCTTAAAACATTAATCATTACACTAACTAAAAAAAATGCTCTTATTATTTTTGAAAATCCTCCTCCTATTGCAGCTGTATTGGGTTTTGCATTGAAAAAAATTAAAAACAAATTTAATTACTTAATTGATTCTCATAACGGTGCTTTTGAACCGCCGATGATTAATTTTCCTTTTATTTACAAAGCATTCAATAATGCTGATGCTGTAATTGTTCATAATAACCCTCTGAAAAATTTTCTTAAATCAAAAAAAGAATTCAATCAGTGTAAATTTTTTACTTTAAATGATCCTATACCTGAAATACCTAAATACCCGGTTTCTGATAAAACAAATCCGTACTTCCTTGTAGTCACAACTTTCCACGGCGATGAACCAATTGAAACAGTGCTTGAAGGGATTGAATACTTTATAAATAATAGACACGATTTAAATATCGAATTTCATATAACAGGGAATTATAAAAAGAATCTAAAAGTTTATGAGAGGTTTCATAAATTCAACAAAATAAAATTCCTCGGCTTTGTTGATCAGGAAACTTATCATAAGGAACTTGTTAATTCTTTTGGTGTACTGTCATATTCAACAAGAGATATGGTTCAGCAATTTGCACCTATGGAAGCTTTAGGTGCAAACAAAGCGTTTATTTCCAACAGAAATCTAACTAATCTTGAATTGTTTCAGGATAAAATGGTACTCACAGAAATTAATCCTGAATCAATTTATAAAGGCATAGAAGAGTTTTTATTCAGAAAAAATGAGCTTGAAAAGAATATCAATTACTTAAAAGAAAAGTTAACCAAAATCAGAAATGAAGACTTTGATAATCTGATTGATTATCTGAGAAACACGGGTCTTGAGCTATGACTAAATTACCGCTTGTATCGATTTGCATACCTGCTTTTAACTCAGAAAAATGGATTAAAGAATCAATTAAATCTGCATTGGATCAAACCTGGCAGAATAAAGAAATTATAATTGTGGATGATGGTTCTGCTGATAACACTTATTCAATCATCAAATCATTTGAATCAGAAATTGTGAAAATATACCGGCAGGAAAACAAAGGTTCCTGTGCAGCAAGAAATCTGGCTTTTGACATGTCTTCGGGTGACTACATTCAGTGGTTAGATGCTGATGATATTCTAGATCCGCAAAAAATTGAAATGCAGATGAGCTATGTACTGAAAGATAACGATCCTTTAATCCTTTATTGCGGTAAATTTGGAAAATTCAGAAAGGATGTAAAAAAAGCGCTCTTTACCCCTAATGCACTATGGCAGGACTTATCACCTTACAGCTGGATGCTTTTATTCCTTGGTGATGTTTTAATGACTCAGCCCGGCGTATGGTTAATTAGCAGACAATTAATAGAATTAACAGGCAGGTGGAACGAGGCGCTCATAAAAAATCAGGACGGTGAATATATATTCAGACTTGTATCCAAAAGCAGATTCATAAAATTCACTCCTGAATCAAAAATGTATTACAGAACAGGGATCCCCGGCAGTGTAAGCAAAACCTATAACGAAAAAGCTATTAATTCTGTTTTTCAGGCAATCAAAAATTGTATTGAAATTATTTCTTCTTATTCTGATACTCCTGAAAGCAAAAGCGCAATCATAAATGTACTCAATGTTTTTTTGAAAAATAACTATTACAGCAAATCTGAATCAGTTAAAGAAGCAATGCTGTTATTGAAAAGATATAATGGCAGTTTTTCTTATCCGAAAGAAAATTATTTATTCTCTGCTGTTAAAAAAATATTCGGTTTATCCACAGCACTCTACCTGAAAAATCTGTGGTGGAAATTTAAAATCAGAACAGGAATCGGAGTTTACTAATTTGTTAAAGGAAAAACTTATATCCGTTTGTATTCCGACATTCAAAAGACAAAAACTATTATCAGAACTTCTGCTTAGTCTTGGTGAAATAAAAGTACCTGAAGATTACTTTATTGAAATAATAGTGGTTGATAATGATGAAAAGGAGTCTGCTAAACAGATAGTCGAAGAATTAAAGGAAAAATTAAAAAATCAGGTTAAATACATTAACCAGCCGGTAAAGAACATCAGTATTGCCAGAAATACAGCTTTGGAAAATGCTGCCGGTGAGCTTATTGCTTTTATTGATGACGATGAGACTGCAGATAAATACTGGCTCTATAACTTATTCGGATGTTTAAAGAAATACAATGCAGATGGCGTTTTCGGACTTGTTGTTCCAAGATTTGAGGAAGGAATTCCTGAGGGATTTAAAAAAAGAGAGTACTACTTTAGCCAAATGGGGGAAAGCGGAACTGAAGCAAGATTTATGTTCGCCGGCAGTGTCATCTTTAAAGCTGAATTGCTTAAAGTTCACAAAATACTCTTTGACCCTGAATATGGACTTACTGGCGGTGAAGATGCGGATTTCTTTAACAGATTGAAATTTAAAGGTGCAAAGTTTGTAAATTGCAGAGAAGCTGTTTCTTATGAATATATAAGCAAAGAAAGAACTTCAACAGGATTTTTTCTAAAAAGATTTATCAGGGGAGGTCAGACATATACAAGAAACCTGATTAAATCCGGGAATAATAGTAAAATATTTTTTGTTTCCGTAAAATCAGTTTTTAAGTTATTGATTGGAATATTTTTACTATTCCCCTCAATATTCAGCACTCATTTCCGGATTTTATCAATGATGTATATTGGTAATGGAATTGGAGAATTAAGGGGTTTGGCGGGCAACTATAAAAACATCCACTGAGTAGCAATAGCAATGGCAACACTGATTAAACAGATCAAACTGAATACTACGGATCAAACAGAATTTATAATTAAAGGAATAATATGGAATTAAAACATTATATAAGGAATTTTATAATTTTCTTTGGACCGCTTTTCGAAATAATACTGTTTCCTTTTACTATTATCAGTTCAGTCTGGATGAGATACATAAGAGAGTGCGGTGTGGAAAGAATGCCACTGAGTAAATTTATATTCAATCTTATCGGTGTATTTCCGATTAAGGATCATTATTATGAACCACATTTTAATCCTAAAAGAATTAAAGGTTCCTTGCACGACAGAAAATTACCTGCGATTCAATTCGATATCAGTTCACAAAAAGATTTACTCAATAAATTTGATTACAATGAAGAACTCAGACAATTCAGTTTTAATAAAAAATCAGATCAGGAATTTTATTTTAACAACGAGCGATTTACGGTTGGCGATGCTGAAATATTGTATAGTATGATAAGATTCTTCAAACCTGAAAAAGTCTATGAAATTGGCAGCGGTATGTCAACACTGATTGCTTCCTCTGCATTAAAAATGAATAAAATGGAATCAAAAGATTATCATTACAAACATATTTGTATTGAACCTTTCCCCAGAAGCTGGCTTAAAAAAAGAAATGATATTACACTTGTTCAAAAGACACTTGAAGAAATCGGGTCTGAATTTTTTCTTGAGTTAAAAGAAAATGATATTCTTTTCATTGATTCCACGCATATGATTAAACCCAAAGGGGATGTTTTAACTGAGTATCTTGAAATTCTTCCACTGATTAATTCCGGCGTTGTAATACATATACATGATATCTTTACACCGAGAAATTATCCTGATGATTGGATATTAAACTCAGTATCATTCTGGAATGAGCAGTATCTGCTTGAAGTTATTTTATCTTATTCTGATAAACTTGAAGTATTACTTGCATTGAATTATTTATATCATAGCGATAAAGATTTACTGGAAGAGAAATGTCCCTTCCTGAAGAATCATTATACAAAAGAACCCCGCTCTTTTTGGTTACGGAAAAAGTAAAATAAATTTAAGATATGAGTTTAAAGAGAATTTTAAATAATGTTTTAGAATACAATAACATTGCTCTAATTAATTTTACGATTCTGGTTTTTGTTTCGTTTTTTGGTACTTCCGAACCATTTGTCTATGAAAGATCCGCATTCGGTTCAACCAATCCTGTTAATCAAATAGTTTATACATTTCTGTTTCTAAGTTCGTTTTTATTAGTTATTATAAAAAGAGATGATGTGTTCAGTTTTATTCAAAAAGAAAAATATCTTACAATATTTATACTTTACGCTGTTCTGAGTGCAATATGGGCAGACTACCCTGCAATTTCATTCCGTCGTTCCTTTCAGCTTTACACAGTTTTTCAGGTGGTTTTAACTTCTTTAATTCTGATTGATTTTTATAAACAACTAAAAGTTATTAAAATTATTATAACACTTTATACTATTGTTTCTGCTATCTCTATTTTAGTGGTACCTGAAGCAATAGATCCTGCTTTCGGCTCACCACGGGGATTAACCGGTCAAAAAAATTCTTTTGCTCAAATGTTTGTTTTAATTTTTTTACTTTATCTTATTCTTAATCAGTTTAGTAAAGATAACTTTAATAAAATAATTACTCTGGGAGGAATAATAATATCTGCTTTTTTTGTAATTATATCATTAAGTACAACAGGTTTAATGGCTTTGCTTTATATTTTCGCTCTAATGGGAATCTTCAAGATTGATACGCTATTTAAAGACTTAAGAATTGGCAGAACATTTTCATTGTTTCTTCTTTTTATTCTTTTATCTTTTGCCATACTATTTTCACTGAATTCTGATTTTCTTGAAATTGTTGTTTCGCAATATTTTGGTAAAGATCTCACTTTTACCGGTCGTACTGAAAAATGGATAATGATGATGGATCAGATTTCAAGACATTTCTGGTTTGGATGCGGTTATGATTCTTTCTGGGATGTACCGGGAAATTTAAATGCTTTTTTTGAGATTGGTAATTCGGCACACAATGGTTTTGTGGAAATTTTTAATGAACTTGGTTTCGTCGGATTTTCTTTAATGTTTTTGGTTATAATTAACCATTTTATAAAAGCATTCAAATCAAAAAGAATTTTTAATGTAGTAGCACTCACTGCAATATTATTACTTAATTTAACTGAAAGTACCTTATTCAGAGGCAGGGGTGCTTTATCTTTTGTTTTAATCTGGATACTACTTTTTAACTCTCTTGAATATTTCAGGTTTCAGCAAATGAAAAATTTCTCTACTGTATTTAATTATAAGAAAAGCATTATGACTAACAAACTTACTGAAGTATGATAAATAAACTGAACCACAGCATAATTTTGATTTTTATTTCAGCATTTATACTGCGTTTAATATTCTTCTCAGTGCAAAATACATGGGATGATGAAGTAATTGAAAATAAAATAATGCCGATGGGAACTGACCAGCGAGGTTATCACCAGCTTGCAATCGTTTTTCTGGATTACGGCAAACTCTCTTTCAAACCCGAATTACCACCTGTAGTATTAAGAACACCCGTTTACCCGCTTTTTATTTCAACAATTTACTTTCTTTTTGGTCAAAACCCATGGATTGTTATTCTGGTTCAGAATTTTCTCGATGCAATAACTGCTCTTCTGATATTACAGACAATTACACTGCTTTTTAATTCTAAAACAGGTTTAATAGCTGGTTTCCTATATGCAGTTGAACCACACATAATACTGTATGCAAACAGTTTTTACAGCGATACTCTTTTTGTTTTTTTTCTATCCTTGTTTTTTTATTTCTTTATCAGATTTATCAATACGGCAGAAAAAAAATATTCTGTAATATTTTTATCTGCACTTTCACTTGGGATTGCTGTTTTGGTTAAACCAGCCGGGGCTTATTTAGTGGTACTGGTATTTCTTACCTTAATGTTTTATTTCAGAAAAAAAATTCTCTCCGGGCTTAAGTTCAGTGGTTACTTTTTACTATTTTATTTTCTTACAATTAGTCCCTGGCTTGTAAGAAACTATATTCATTACGGCGAATTTTTCCTTTCAAACTCCGGAGAATATAATCTGCTTGCAATCAATATAACACCTATGGAAATACCAAAGAGAAATAAACCTCAACACATTGTAGAAAGAGAACTGAGGATGGAAGCTGACAGTCTTATGTTTGCCGATGGTGTTGTGCCTGTATGGAATAACAAACCAGAAGATTATTGGGAAGGTTTAACTTTGCAGCAGGATTACAATAAAACCAAATACTGGAAGATGGTGGCTGTAAAATATATTAAAAATGATCCGGTAACATTTCTAAAATATTATGCTCTTGGAATTTTGCATACACTGTTTAATCTGGGCACGACAGAATTTGCTGAAAATCTTAATCTGGTTAAAAAGGCAAAAAGTATTAATCTGAAATCTGAACCCGACTTATTAAATCTTATT
>CALJNE010000076.1 GCA_937982115.1 uncultured Bacteroidales bacterium
TCACATCGCAGCACCACTTTCCTCTTTTACCTTTTCACTTTCACCTTTTACCTAATTTTTAACAACAAAATTTTGAATAAGAACCAATAATTAATCTTTTGAGTTATCTTAGTTGGCTTTTGGACAAAATGAATTTTTAGCAATAATTTCCGAGTTGCATACAAATATGCTCTGCGAAGCCTGCTCCTGATTCAGAATAAATATCGTAAGCAAAATGCACTCCTAATCTTTTGAGCATATCTAATTCGTCTTCGTGAGTTGCTGCTGCAGCAATTTTTCCCGGATAACCGATTTCCTTAAGCCTGTCTATTGCAATAAGATTAGCTTGAAAGTTACCCATACACAAAATAACCAATTTAACTTGAGCAGCATTATCGTGCTTTTCTTTTACTGAAATCCAGAATTCAAGGTCTGTTGCGTCGTCATGTAATACTTCTCTACCTTCTTTTTGATGTTTTTCTACTTTTGTAAGGTCAAAATCTATTGCAAGAACCCTTTTGCCATATTTCTTTTCGAGGTTATCATAAACAGATGTTCCCAGACGCCCCATACCAAAAACCAAAATTTCAGCATTTCCAATATCAAAAGTTTTATCATATTCCAATCTGATTTTTGTTTCAAAATATTTTAGTTTATACCTCAAAAAAGAGAATAATTTATGTCCTTTTACATTAAGAGGAGTTGAAACCAAAAAAGAAATAGACAAGGCCAATGCTATAATAATCAACCAATCAGAACTTAAAAACCCTGTTGAAAAGGATACTGCAGCCACAATAAGTCCAAATTCACTATAGTTTGACAATGCAAGTGTTGAAAAAAATGCTGTCCGTGCTCTAACTTTAAATCTGGTAAAAATCAAAAAATCAACTATAACTTTAAAATTAATTAATAATGCAATAAGAAAAGCAACCCATAAATGATTAAAATTGGGCATCCCAATTAATCCTATTTTTATAAAAAAACCAATAAGAAATAGGTCTTTAAAATTAATTAATTTTTCATAAAGTTCATCACCTTCTTTTGTATTTGAAATAAGCAACCCAATAACCAATGCTCCCATATTGTGTCCTAATCCCATAAAATTAAAAATTTCCGGTCCAATTACCAGACTTAGCAAAAATCCAAGTAAGATTAAAAGTTCTCCATGTCCAATAAATTTTAAAATTCGTATCAGTAGGACTCTTAAAAACAATAAAATCAACGGTAAAGCTATAATATAAATACTTGGAGTTTCTCCGGTTATTAAAAACATGAATATTACTGCAAAAATATCCTGAAAAACGAGAACTCCCAAAGCCAAAACTCCATGATAGGAGTTTATTTCGCCAAAATCTTCAAATATTTTAACAGCAAAGACAGTACTCGAAAAACTTAAGGCAAATGCTAATATTAGTGCTGTTTTTATATTTAGATTTTCAAAAAATATCAACCCTAATCTGGAAAATAAAATAAAAGTTACACCAAAAAAAATTGTCAAAATTAGCATTTGAATGGTTGTACCTGCCCAAATTTCTTTTCGAGCAAAAGTTTTTACTTTCAGTTTGAGCCCAATAGTGAAAAGCAAAAGATTTATTCCCAACTCAGATATGACTTCTAAAGTTTCCCCGGAGTTAAAACCGAAAGCAGAAAGCAGAAATCCTGCTCCTAAATATCCAACCATGGGCGGTAACTCTATAAATTTAGCTAATAATCCCAATATAAATGCTACCGCGAGAATAATAGGTTCCATTAAATTTTTCCTTTCATTTTCAATAATTCTTCTTCTGGTAATTTACTATTAATCAAATAGAAAAGATTTGATACAAGTCTGTTTAGAGTCATATCGTTTATTCGATTACCTTTTTCGACTAAATCCCAACGAGGTGCAATTTTATAACATTTTTCAAAAACAGAAGGGTAATCAAAATTTCCCTCAAAAGAAATATCAATAAGTATTGAATTTTCGGGCACATATTCTGTTGGGATTTTAAATTTTCCGGAAGGTACGGCGGAAATAACTATGTCCGACAAAGAAACACTCTCTAAGGTTTTCTCAAATGGGGTATATTGATGACAAATTTGTACATAAGCATTTTCATTTAAAAGCATCAAGGCCAGAGAACGACCAACTGCCAGAGAATCGTTTATTATTGTAACACGTTTACCTTCAAGATCAAAAGGATTTGTCGTAACATTTTCAGGATAAAAGCCTCTTTCTTTATAAAAATCCTCAAAATCAATATAATATCTTTTAAAAATACTTAATATCCCTTTTGCAGTAGGTGGAATTACTAATTTTCTTAATTGCTCGGCATCACGAAACTTTTCAAATTGAACCAAATATCCCAAATAAGAATAACTTAACCCTTCAACATCTTTATCCGGCGATACTAAATTCATAAAAACCGTATCTTTAATTCCATAACCGGTTGGATACATTACTATTATTCCATGAACTTTATTATCTCTATTCAGATTATTAATACATTCCTCGAGGCTTTTAGCATCGCTTACCGAATGTTGTTGAAACTTTACTCCAAGAGAATTGCAGAAATTACTGATACCCTTAGTATATGATATACAACCACCATCATTATTTGTTAAAACTACAGCAAGACAAGGATCAATATTATTTCGTTCATAAAAAAGTTTATTGCATTCAAAAGCAGGAACATCAAACTTTTCAATTAAATGCCTGATATTTAATATTTTTCTTTTTAATTCTTCTTGTATAATCATAAAATTTTATTTTTCGATTACTACCTTTTTCTTTCAAAAACCTGTATATTTTTTATTTCGCCAGAAATTATTTCAAATTTTACTGCAGTAACAAATTTATGCCAACCTTTATTTCCAACTGCCCCCGGATTTATGTACAATAAATTATGCTTGTCATCATACATAATCTTCAAAATGTGAGAATGCCCACAAACAAAAATATCCGGTTTCAGTTCTGTCAGTAAATTTCTAATGCCGGGAGCATATTTTCCGGGATATCCACCTATATGTGTAATCAAAATTTTTTTACCTTCAACCTCAAAAAACAAATTTTCTTTACATCTAAGCCGGATTTTGTAATCATCAATATTGCCATAAACTGCTCTTAAAGGTTTCCAGTTTTCTAACTTTTCAAAAAGTTCTACAGAACCTATATCTCCGGCATGCCAGATTTCATCAGCATCGCCGCAAAATTCTATAATTCCGGCTTCCAAATAAGAATGAGTATCAGAAATTACACATATTTTCATATTTCAAAATTAAAAAATCTTTAAGAAAAACATAACTATTTTTATGTATTCCGAATTTTTCATTCGAAAAAAACATTTTTGTTAAATTTTTTTTAAAACTATGTAATATAAATTTTTTTATTTATCTTTGACCAAACGTTCAGTCAATAAATTATTTTATGAAAACAATTGATTATCAAGGATTAAACGAACAGGAAGTTCTCGAAAACAGAAAAAAATTTGGAGAAAATATTCTTAGTCCCCCAAAAAGAAAATCTGCTTTTAGCCTATTTTTAGAAAAATTTGACGATCCGGTTATAAAAATTTTAATCATTGCAGCAATTATTTCACTTGGGATAGGATTTTTTCATGATGATTTTACGGAAGCAATCGGTATAATAATAGCAATTATATTGGCCACCGGCATAGGTTTTTGGTTCGAATACGATGCTCGTAAAAAATTTGATATTTTAAATCTTGTAAATGACGAAACTCCGGTAAAAGTTATAAGAAATAACAGAATTACTGAAGTTCCAAAAAAGGATGTAGTTGTTGGTGACATTGTTATTTTAAATACAGGAGACGAAGTCCCGGCAGACGGTGAAATTTTAGATTCAGTAAATCTTAGTGTTAATGAGTCTTCGCTTACAGGAGAAATGATGGTTGAAAAATCTGCTGATCCACAAAAAGTAACTCACGAGAGCACGTACCCGGCTAATAAACTTTTTAAAGGCTGCACAGTTATTGATGGTAATGCAGTAATGAAAGTAACAGCTGTTGGTGACAATACTGAATATGGCAAACTTGCTTTTAAGTCCGGTGAGGAAACCGAAACAAAAACCCCACTTAACGAACAACTTGACAAACTTGCAAAATTGATTGGTTTTGTTGGATTTAGTTTTTCTGTTTTTGTTTTTATTGTACTTTTCGCAAAAAATCTCATAATAGGTAACCTACAGTTATCATTTTCTCAATTATACCTTGTATTATCAATATTTCTTGTTTTAACAATATTTCTTTCAAAAATATGGGTGCCAATACTCTATGACGGATTAAAAATTATATTGAAAAGAGATTTTTCTCATAAATTTATTGAACATCCTTTATCAATCAAAAGAGTTACAATTGTCGGGGTTCTTATACTCCTGTTTCTAACCATAACAGGTTACATAATTGGAGTAAATCCACTTGATTCGGACAGCTGGATCAACCTTGATCAAGCCTCAATGTTTCTGGAGTATTTCATGATTTCAGTTACAATTGTTGTGGTAAGTATTCCCGAAGGTTTGCCGATGAGCGTTACTTTAAGTCTTGCATTAAGTATGAGACGAATGTTAAAATCAAAAAATCTGGTTCGAAAGATGCATGCTACCGAAACTATGGGAGCAGTAACCGTAATTTGTACCGACAAAACCGGAACACTTACGAAAAATGAGATGAACGTTTTTGATATTCAATTTTTTTCAACCAACTCTGTAAGAAACAATTCCGAACAATCAAAAATAATCATTGAAAGCATGGCTGTTAATTCAACAGCAAATCTCGATTTTTCCGAAAAAATCTCTAAACCTATCGGGAATCCGACAGAATCAGCTTTGTTAAAATTCTTATTCGACAACGGCATCAATTATCTTGATGTTCGTAAAAAAACTGAAATATTAGATCAATTAAGTTTCTCAACTGAGCGAAAATACATGGCTACTCTGGCATATTCCGAAGCACTTAACAAAAAAATACTATACGTAAAAGGAGCTCCGGAAATAGTTCTGGGACTATCAACAAAAGTTTTAACTTCCGATAATACCGAGCCTGTTTCTAATTTTGAAAGTACGATCAAAGAAAACATGCTTCGTTTTCAAAATAAAGGTATGAGAACTCTCGGATTTGCCTACAAGATTATTGAAGACGATTCCCCGGTGTTTTCAAATTCTGGTTTAGTTTGTAATGACCTAACATACCTCGGCTTAGTCGCTATTTCTGACCCGGTTCGCGAAGATGTTTCGCAAGCTATTACCGATTGCATAAGTGCAGGGGTAAAAGTAATTATGGTAACCGGTGATATCGAAGGAACTGCTAAAGAAATCGCTCGTCAGTCAGGAATAATAAATTCTCTTAATAAAAATGAATTAGTTCTTTCAGGTAAAGAGTTTGAATCTATGTCTGACGAAGAAATAATTAATATACTTCCAAACCTAAAAATATTATGCAGAGCAAAACCGGGCGATAAACAAAGATTAGTAAACTTATTACAAAGAACAGGAGAAATTGTAGCTGTTACAGGAGACGGCACAAATGATGCTCCGGCTCTTAACCATGCCCATGTAGGACTTGCAATGGGAAGCGGTACTGCTGTAGCTAAAGAAGCCGGCGATATAGTAATTATGGACGATTCTTTTTCGACAATTGTTTCCGCAATTATGTGGGGACGATCACTTTATAAAAACATACAAAAATTTCTGGTTTTTCAACTTATAATTAATTTTACTGCACTGATAATTGTTTTATTTGGTTCTATTTTAGGCCATGAAATTCCTCTCACAGTTACTCAAATGCTCTGGATAAATATCATAATGGACACGTTCGCAGCGGCAGCTCTTGCCTCTCTCCCTCCGGACAAAAAGGTATTACAAGAAAAACCAAGAAAAAATTCAGATTTTATCATTACAAAAAAAATGAAAAATGCAATCATGGGATGGGGAAGTTTTTTTGTTATAACTCTGTTTACTCTGCATCATCTTTTAAAAGATAATTTTGGAGACATAAGTCTATACAATTTGACAATTTTCTTTACTGTATTTGTTATGATGCAATTCTGGAACTTGTTTAATGTCAAATCATTTGGAATTAATAGGTCTGCATTCTACCAGCTTTCAAAATCAAAAGCCTTCCTTCTGGTTGCTACATTAATTATAGTAGGGCAAATAATAATTGTAGAATTTGGAGGAGCAGCATTCAGAACTGTTCCATTAAGTTTCGAAGATTTAATAATTATAATTCTTTCCACATCTCCGATTTTACTGATTCCTGAGCTGGTAAAACTGATTTCACCAGGAAAATAACTGCTGATAATCAATAATTTAAATAGATATAAAGGGGCTTAAAGCAAATTAATTGAAAAAAATAAAAAATATTTTTGGTATTTAAAAAAAACTATATATCTTTGCATCGCTTTTAAAGGGAGCTTAGCTCAGTTGGTTCAGAGCACCTGCCTTACAAGCAGGGGGTCAATGGTTCGAATCCATTAGTTCCCACAAATAAGGGTTTCAGTTATGAAGCCCTCTTTTTTTATCTAAATCCGTTCGCCTTGGAAAAATTTTTCGTCTATATTCTTTTCTCCCAAACTCTCAATAAATATTACATCGGCTATACCGCTGATGATTTAATCGAAAGATTGAGAAAACATAACTCTAATCATAAAGGTTTTACTGGAATGATCGGCGACTGGAAAATTGTCCATCTCGAAACTTTCTCTGTCAAATCCGAAGCTATACATCGTGAAAAAGAAATAAAAAAATGGAAAAGTCGTAAAAAAATTGAAGAACTTATAACTCGTGGTTCAGAGCATCCCGACTAACGGTCGGGAGGGTCAATGGTTCGAACATTTATCTCACGACTCAAAGGAGTAATCCATTAGTTCCCACATATAAGGGTTTCAGTTATGAAGCCCTATTTTTTTATCTTTGAATTTATTCCAACTCTAATTGGGATGTTAAGCATCATATTCATTTTAACGGGATTAGTTTCTGCTAAAGCCGGAATAAATTTCAGTTCGGAAAGAACTCGCTTAAACTCTTCGTCAATTCCATATCCTAAACCACTGATTATATAAATACCACTAACCGTGCTGTCTGGCAAAACATCAAAACTAACCATAATTTCTCCATCAACTTTTGCATCAACAGCTTCTTGGGTAAATTCCATCAATGACCAGATGTCACTAACCAACTTCATCATCCCTCCGGGATATTCAGCTTCGCGGGTATAGTTAACATGCATATTCTGAGGGTCACTGAAATCCTGTCCAAATAACGAAAATGTAAAAAATACTATTACGAATAATAAATTGAGCTTCTTCATAATCCTTTATTTTACAACAAATTTAATCAATTTTTACAAAATATCGTTAATAAGCACATTTTAAATTTTATTTTACCATCAAAAATAAATTCACCCAACTGATAACAAATATTAAGCCTCTTAAATCAAATAATGATTAATACAGAAATACTATTCATTAAGCTCAATTTTGTATCTTTGCAAAAAATTTTAAAAATTGATTTACCCGGAAAGTTTTGAAAATAAATTAGGTTTCGACAAAATACGCAAGATGCTGAAAGATAAATGTTTAAGCAATCCCGGAAAGTTATTGGTGGACGACATTAAATTCAGCACAGAAATTTCTTTTTTACAAAAGCAATTAGACGAAACATCTGAAATGATAAATATCATCAGGCTTAAAGATAACTATCCCGCAAATAATTATCCAGATATTGAAGAATGCCTGAAAAAATTAAAAATTGAGGGAATCTCACTAAGTTTCGATGATTTTATAAATATAAGAAAAATTCTTGAAAACGGAAAAGCCATACTAACTTTTTTCTCAAAAGATAACAAAAACGAATTTCCAAACTTAAAGAACATCACCAGCCCATTAACTTTTCCTGTATTTGTCCTTGACAGAATAAATTCAATATTCACAAAAAACGGTGAAATTAAAGACACTGCCAGCGTTAAATTAAAACAAATCAGAAGCAATCTTCAACAACAACTTTCGCTTGTTTCTACGCGTTTAAACAGTATTCTCAACACAATAAAAAATGAAGGCTGGGTAAGTAAGGATTTGTCTGCAACTTATGTCAACGGTAGGTTGGTATTACCAATTGAGTCAACACATAAAAGAAAGATAAAAGGGCTTATTCACGACGAATCAGCAACGGGAAAAACTGCATACATAGAACCACAGGAAATTGTGGAACTAAACAACAACATAAGAGAACTGGAACTCGAAGAATCAAGAGAAATACAAAAAATTCTTGCCGAATTAACTGATGAAATAAGAAAGTACAGAGAAGAAATATCAAGCATTTTTCAGGTTGTTGTTTATATGGATTTTGTGAGAGCTAAAGCAATTTTTTCACACGAAATTAATGCAATAGCTCCTAAATTAGTTGAAAGTCCGGGATTAGAGTTAAGTAATGCCCGACATCCTTTGTTATTTTTAGCTTTAAAAAAAGAAAAAAAAGAAGTAGTCCCCTTAAGTTTTAGTTTAACTTCTAATAATAGGATTATGGTAATTTCCGGGCCTAATGCAGGAGGTAAAAGTGTTTGTCTGAAAACTACAGGATTACTTTGTTATATGGTTCAATGCGGACTACCTGTCTCGGTTGGAGGCACAAGTGTTTTTGGAATTTTCAAAAAAATATTCATTGATATTGGAGACCAACAATCTGTAGAAAACGACCTTAGCACATACAGCTCGCATCTGAACGACATGAAAGTTTTTTTACGAAATTCGGATGAAAATTCTTTGATATTGATTGATGAATTTGGCTCCGGAACCGACCCTGTAATTGGAGGAATTATTGCAGAGTCCATTCTCGAAGAACTTAATAAAAAACAAGTATTTGGTGTCATCACTACACATTATTCCAATTTAAAAATTTTTGCAGCAAATAATCCGGGAATTTTCAATGCGGCTATGCTTATTGACCATAATACAATGTCGCCATCATTTATTTTACAGACCGGAATACCCGGAAGTTCTTATGCGATTGAAATTGCACAAAGAATTGGAATACCTCAAACTATTATCGAAAAAACCAAAGAATTAGCAGGAAATTCACAAACTAATATTGATAAGTTCCTGAGACAAGTTCTTAGAGATAAAAAATATTGGGAAGAAAAACGAAATAAAATAAAAATACAGGAAAAAAATCTCGAAAATCTTATAGAAAAAAACATTCGTGAAATAGAAAACATTAAACTGAAACGTAAAGCAATTTTAGATGAAGCAAAAATAGAATCACAAAAATTATTAAGCGAAGTCAATAAAAGAATTGAAAATACCATCAGAGCAATTAAGGAATCAAATGCCGACAAAGAAATAACTAAACAAGCCCGCAAAGAATTAAATGAATTTATCGAAAGTCTGAATTTAGAAGAATTAAATTCACAACATGAAATTGAGAAAAAACAAGAATTTCTAAAATCTAAATTAGAAAAACGTAAGCAAAACGAAGAAAAAGAAAAGCCGGAAATAATTAAAATTGACCCAAATAAAATAAATATTGGGAGCAAAGTTAAAATAAAAGATAAGGAGTTATATGGCGAAGTTATTGATTTTAATGAAAAAACAGCAGTTGTTGCTTTCGGCAATATGTACACAAGTGTACCTTTAGATTCTCTGGAAAAAATCAGACAGGAAGATTTTAAAGAATTGAAAAAAACTTCGGGATTGGCAAAAACAATATATTCTCAAAAGGTTTTAGACTTTAATCCATTTATTGACGTTAGAGGCAATACAGTTGAAGAAGCAATTAAAAAAGTTACCAATTTCGTTGACGAAGCAGCTATGCTGGATTTTAAAGAAATAAAAATATTGCACGGAAAAGGGAATGGCATCCTGCGACAACACATTAGAGACTATTTAAAAACATTTCCCTATGTAGAAGCTTGCTTCGACGAAGATATTAGATTTGGAGGTTCAGGAATTACAATTGTAAAACTTAAATAATGTTTGACATTGACAATAAAATAGTACACCGCGAGGTTTTATGTAAGAATTTCGCTTGCGATATAAAAAAATGCAAGGGAGCTTGCTGTGTGGAAGGCGATTCGGGAGCACCACTCGAAGAACAGGAGGCAGAAAAAATCAAAGCACTGCTTCTAAAAATTATGGATAAGCTGACCGATGATGCAAAAAAAATTATTCAGGAACAAGGACCGGTTATTATTGACATTGAAGGCGATTTAACAACAAGTATAATCGGAAAAGGCGGAGCATGTGTTTTTGTAACTTACAATGATGAAGGCATAGCTCTTTGTGCAATCGAACAAGCCTGGCAAAACGGAGTTACGGATTTCAGGAAACCGTTGTCATGTCATCTTTATCCTGTTAGAGTAAAAAAATACAATAATTTCGAAGCAGTAAATTTTCATGAATGGGAAATTTGCAAAGAGGCTATTATAAACGGTAAAATGAACAACATTAAAGTTTATGAATTTTTAAAAGAAGCTTTGATACGAAAGTATGGCGAAAAATGGTATGAAGAACTTAAATTAATTTCAGAAAAGTTAAGGAACCAATTTAATACATGCAAATAGTTTGCTATTTATAAATCCTTATCATCAAAGGGGATATTTTTTCTACGCAAAAACTCTTTCCAATTATTGCATTTAACATCTGAAATAATACTGTCGCGTTGATAGCAATGACACAAAGCTGCTGCAATACCATCAGTTGCATCAAGTTTCTCGGGAAGTTCATTTAGTTTTAATATTCTTTGGAGCATTCCGGCAACTTGTTCTTTTGAGGCAGCACCATTTCCTGTTATGGCAAGTTTAATTTTGCGAGGTGAATATTCAAAAATTGGTATTGTTCGATTTAAAGCTGCGGCAATTGCAGCTCCCTGAGCACGTCCAAGTTTTAGCATAGACTGAACATTTTTACCTTGAAAAGGAGCTTCAATAGCCAGTTCGTCGGGTTTAAAGCCATCTATCAACTGAATTGTTCGTTCGTAAATATGTTTTAGTTTATCGAAATGACCATCCATTTTTCTCATATCCACAATACCATATCCGATACAGACTATCACAGAATTTTTTTCGTGAATAACTCCGTATCCCATGATATTTGTACCAGGGTCTATTCCTAAGATTATTCTGTCTTTTGTGGGTTTAGTCATTTTCTATCTGTAATATTTCTTAAATTTTTGCGAGCATCAACTGTGAAAATACTTCCGGGATAATCCATTATCAGTTTGAGGTAATGTTCTTTTGCTTCATCAAAATTCCTGAGTTTCTCCTGAATTATTGCATAATTAAAAAGAGCATTATCAGCTAAAATGTCGTATCCAAATTCAGTAAAAACGCGTTTATAATAATCAAGAGCTTTTTGATAATTTCCGGTTTTCTTATAGATTTCAGCTTTCCTGAAGAGTACATCATCCATCAAGCTATGACCTTTAAAAAGATTTTCAATTGAATCGAGAGTTTGCAAGGCGGCCTGATATTTATTTGAAAAAAAGTAAAAATCTGCTCTTGCAAACATTTTCATTGTATGTTCAGTTGTATCGAGATTATAATTTTCGGCAATAAACAAACTTAATTCCAGTGCGTCGTTAGCAATTAGTTTTGAAGTACTGGCTTTTAGCACATCGAGTTGAGCCTGAGCCCATTTAAACTGTCCTGTATAGTATGCTAATTTAGCTTTCCTCAATCTTGCCTCATGTCCGATTGGTTGTTCTTTACTTTCTTTTTCAACCTGAGCATAAGCTAATGCAGCATCCCAAGGATTGCCGGACAATAAATAAATATCACCGAGCAAAAGTTTTAAAATATTTTCCTGTTCAACCGGAAATCTTCTGTCTGATAAGCTAACTTTTATTAAATTTATTGCCTCATCAAATTTTTCGAGATAAAAAGCTTTTATATTAACAAGTGCATAAATTATTTTGTAAGAATCTTTACGCGTAACAAAACTTAGAGACTCCTCGAGCATTTTTTCAAGTTTTGTAAGTTCTTCAGCAGAAGGAGAAAGTTGAGATGTAGCCTTAGAATATAAAACATTCAAATACTCAATATAAGCATACTGATAATATGAATTGTCTCTTCCTTTAGCCATTATATATTCAAAAGTTTGTAAAGCCAGTTCATATTCCTCGTTTTCAAACATCAGTACTCCAAATTCTATTATTTCTTTTTCGCCTGATTTTGTACGTTTGTCAATTGCGATTAATTGATTTAATGCCTGTCTGAATTTTCCAGTTTGAGTGTATTGCCATATAAGTAATTGAGTAAAAACAGGATTTTGGGGGAACTTTTGAATTTTATCAAAAACCATCACTTCAATAATGCTGTCCACATTTTGGTCTATGTCATTTAGCATGGATTGTTGCAAACGAGATTGGACGGTAGGCATGTTTTGAGGATATCTTTCAAGATTTCGCAGGTATTCTGCCAACATTCTGTAATAATCTCGTTGTATGTAATACAAATTTCCTAATTCCATTGAAAGGTCAGAATTAGTCGCCTTCTCCCCTTTTTTATAAACTTGTTCGGCATATTCCCACAAGCGATAACTCATAAAAGCACTTGCAGCAATATTTATATTATTTCGATTTGTAATTGCTAAATCAATTGCCTCTTTAAAAATTTTATCTGCTTCAGAAGTACGATTAGATGAATAATAAACCATTCCGAGGTCAATTTGCAGATAGAGATCGTTTTTATTCTTTTTGAGTTCGCGTTTTAAGAATTTTTCGGCTGTGTCAAAATCTTTCAATTCAAATAAACACCGGAGATAATAATCTCTATTATGTTTGTATCCGGTTTCGCGATACAATTTTTCATAAATCTCGGCAGCCTTTTGAAATTCACCATTTTGATAATATCGCAAGGCAAGCTGCGAGTCACTATCCTGAGCAATTGCGGTTGCTGCAATAAAAAGCAATCCGCAAATTAAGAGACAATATTTAAAAATATTTTTCTTCAAGGGATTTTTTTAGTTTTATCATTTTTGGATGAAGTTCTTTATATTTTGCCTCATGATAGCGAGCAAAATCAATTTCTCCGTCAAGAATAATGCTTATTTGATTAAGAATAGAATCTTCTTCTCTAAGATATTTGTCAATTTCATCATCTTTCAAAAATCCTCTTTTAATATCGTGTTTGAGATTTTCAATCTGAGATTTAGATTTTATAAGCTCATTACGCAAAGGATTAATATGATGAGATTCTAATTTTTTAAAACATTTTTCGATAGCTCCGTATTGAGCAATTAAATCCCATTCTTCGTCGGAGAATTCAGCATCGGGAGGTAATTTACTGATAAACAAATCATAGACTTTTGTAGTGTCATAGATTTGTTTAAACTTTTTGAAATCAAGGCTATCAATTCTTTTGTTGAGAAAATCAATTTTTGAAAGCATCTCATTTGTTTTTTCGATACCTTCTTTCTGTTTTTGAGTTTTGCAAGATGCTAAAGTAAGCAAAACGAACAACCACAATATTAAAGTTCTGCTAATTTTCATTATAAAGATTATTTAGTAATAAATTCAAAACCTGTATATTTTACTAGAACTTCCGGTATTTTAATTCCTTGTTTACTTTGATTATTTTCGAGCAATGCGGCAATAATTCGAGGCAAAGCAAGAGCACTTCCGTTTAATGTATGAGCAAGTTTTGTTTTTTTATCACTTTCGGATTTAAATCTCAATTTCAAGCGATTAGCCTGAAATTCCTCGAAGTTTGATACGGAACTTACTTCGAGCCATCTTTCCTGAGCGGCGGAGAAAACTTCAAAATCATAAGTTAATGCAGAAGTAAAGCTCATATCTCCACCACAAAGTTTAACTATTCTGTATGGTAAGCCTAATTTAGCAAGGAGGGATTCAACATGAGCCACCATTTCGTCGAGAGCCTGATAAGAGTCATCGGGTTTACGAATTTGAACTATTTCTACTTTGTCGAATTGATGCAAACGATTTAGTCCTCGCACATGAGCTCCCCATGAACCTGCTTCGCGACGAAAACATGCCGAATATGCACAATTCTTTATTGGAAAATCTTTTTCCGACAATATTACATCTCTGTAAATATTTGTTACAGGAACTTCAGCTGTTGGAATAAGATATAGATTATCTTCTGTTACATGATACATCTGACCTTCTTTGTCAGGTAACTGGCCTGTTCCAAAACCACTGTCTTGATTTACCATTAATGGCGGCAATACTTCGACATATCCGGATTTTTCTGCTTCGTCAAGAAAAAAACTAATCAATGCACGTTGTAATTTAGCTCCTTTCCCTTTATACACGGGAAAACCGGCACCTGTAATTTTAACTCCAAGTTCAAAATCAATAATATCATATTCTTTTATCAAATCCCAGTGTGCTTTTTTCTCTTCCAAAACAGGAATCTGGCCTCCCTCCTTAACAATGATATTATCATCGGTCCCTTTCCCGGCAGGAACAGATTCGTGAGGGAGATTTGGTAACAGCACTATTAAATTATTCAGCTCTGTTTCGGCGAGGTTAAAATCACTTTCTAAAATTTTAATTTGTTCTTTTAAACTTGCAGTTTTTTCTTTAAGGATTTCTGCTTCTTCTCTTTTACCTTGAGAATAAAGCATTCCGATTTGTTTGGAAATATCGTTTAATTCTTTTTGATTGTTATCTTTTTTAAACTGAATTTCTCTACGTTTATCGTCAATTTCGATTATTTTTTCAACAATTTCTCCGGCATCGAAATTTTTAATTTTCAAGCGATTAATCACTTTTTCCTTTTCTTCTCTAATCGTCTTTAAGGTTAACATAAGCAAAATTTTATCAATATTTACAACGCGAAATTACATAAAGTATTTTCAATATCAAAACCTGAATAAAACAAAAGAGTTACAGAATTATCTGCAACTCTTTTGTTAAAACTATGGAAACAAAATTACAACTATGAAAACAATTTATTCTTGAGTTTGTTCAACAGCTTGAGTTTCTTCCTTCTTTGCAAAAGGGATTACAGAAACATAAGATTTATTGTTGCGTTTTTTGCGGAATTCAACAATACCATCAACAAGAGCAAACAAGGTATGATCTTTTCCCATTCCTACGTTATTACCGGGATTATGTGTTGTACCTCTCTGACGAACGATAATGTTTCCTGCAATTGCTTTTTGTCCGCCGAATATTTTAACTCCAAGACGCTTACTTTCTGATTCGCGTCCGTTTCTTGAACTACCTACACCTTTCTTATGTGCCATGATACTTAAATATTATGCGTTGATATCTTGAATTTCTATCTCAGTGAAATATTGTCTGTGACCATTGAGTTTTTTATAGCCTTTTCTTCTTTTCTTTTTGAAAACAAGAACTTTGTCTCCTTTGCAGTGCTGTAAAACTTTTGCAGAAACACTTGCTCCTTCAACTACCGGTGTTCCTAGGTTTACATTATTTTCATCTTCGATAAGTAAAACATTTTCAAATTTTACTTCGCTGCCTTCAGCTTCTTGCAATCTGTGTACAAAAACTTTCTTGCCTTTTTCAACTTTGAACTGTTGACCTGCTATTTCTACTATTGCGTACATCTTTTTTATAAATTTCTAATCCGTTTAAACACTATTTTTCAAAAAATTCGGACTGCAAAGATATAAACTTTATTTTTATTAGCAAAAATAATTTTACATTTTTTTGAGGATAATTATATTTTTATTCTTCGACGTTTAAAAAAACTAATATAACTCTTTCAGTAGAAGGTTTGCGTGAATTGTCATTTTTGAAAACGCAAACAGTTTTTTCCCAAAATCCTTCAATGAAGCTCCAATATGATAAACATCCGTATCATCAATAATAATTAAAAAACGGTCGTGCGATTTATTGTAAACTTTAATTTCAATTGGTGGATATTGTTTATTATGCTTTTCAAGGTAAGTTTTAAGTATTGAATTCAAATTGACTGTATAAAATACAACGATTAATTCCATCCTTCCTTTTCAAAAACAAATTCAAAACAGATTCGTCAATGTAGTTATCAATTAAAATTAATCCGTAACTCCGCAAAGGTTTTAGTTAGATAGTTATTTAGTTTATCGGTTAGTTAGTTAGTTAGTTAGTCGGTTAGTCGGTTAGTCAGTTAGTCAGTTAGTTAGTTAGTTGGTTAGTAAGTTGGTAAGTTAGTTAGTTGGGTAGTTGATTGGTTAGCGAGTTAATTAGTTTGATAGTTAGCGAGTTGGTTAGGAAATTTGAAAGTTAAAGAAAATCTGTTGAGTGAAAAGGAAATAAATTATAAGAATACTTTTAAATTATCGAAGATAATTTGTGGGATGCCCAGTGAAGTTTAATGTCGCCTTCTGAATTTTTTCGTAAAATCAAAAAAAATCTATGTCGGGATTAACCCGGATGCTCCACACGTGCCTACACACTTGAAAATCATCAAACAGGGTAAGAGCAGAAGCAAAAATTCCCGTTGGGCTGCGGGGTGAGCCGTGTATTATTTTTGCTATGGCTGCGGTTTGATATATTATTAGAAAAAATTCTGACAGCAACAAGCTTTTTCTTTTGTTACTTTTCTTTTTGAGCGGCATAAAAAGAAAAGTAAATACCACAAAACAGACAAAACATCTATACTCTAACGAACAAAGTAATTCTTTACAACTTACAACAAAACGAAATTACATATTACGTAAATACGTTTTACAATAAAAGTTCTAAAACCTTTTATGTTAATGTAATACCTTTACTTATTACGTATTTTTGTCGGAGTTATAGTTTAAACAACAGAAAAAAATTATGCTTACGATAATGTCGAAAATGTTTTTGTGAAATTTGAAAAGCAATTTAACAAACCCATTTATTTTTATACTGTAATTCCAATGTATTTTCAGCTCACAAATTTTTGTCGCTGCGTATTCACGAATTTATCACGAATAATTTATTTTTGTTTGATGGCTAAAAACTCTCAAATTTTATATTTACTAATTTAACCCAAATTTCGCATTGATTAAACAAGCTTCTGAAAACTTGCTTAATAAAATAATTATCAAAAATTAGCGTTTATAGTTTGAAAAATTTTTTTAGGTGTATATTTGCAAAAAATTATAAGAATTGAAGACGTACAGATTACATATACTTATATTTTTAATTTCAACAGCAGGAATTTTCCCCTATCTATATTCACAAAAACAGATTCCTCAGAATCTGCCCAAACTCGACCAGCAGCCTGCACATTTTGGATATTCCTTAGGTCTTAATACAATGGATTTTATTATCAGACCTTCAGATAATTTTCTATTAAACACATTCGATACTGTTTATGCAATTGAAGTTGGGAAGTATATTGGGTTTAATCTTAACATGATTTCAAACTTAAGACTTACCGACCAACTAAGCGTAAGATTTTTACCGGGTTTGATTTTTGGACAAAGAAATCTCAACTATAAAATTAAAAGGAACAATGAATATCGTCTCCACAGTATGATGATAGAATCCACATTTATTGATTTGCCGATTTATCTTAAATATAAAGCTGTGCGAATAAATAATTGGCGGCCATTTATTTTAGCCGGCGTATCTCCACGTATTGATTTGGCTGCTCAACGAAAAATCCGCCCCGAAGAGATGCCCAAAATAAGATTGAAAAATTTTGATGCATACTACGAGGTTGGACTCGGATTGGACTTCTTCCTCGAATATTTTATGTTTGGAATAGAACTCAAAGGTTCGTGGGGAGTTTTCAACATGGTTAGATACGATAATACTGAATTCAGTGACGTTTATCGCCGCTTAAATTCCAGAATGCTGATACTATCTTTTCATTTCGAAGGCGGAAAACTTGACAAAATTAAATGGTGGGATTAAGGAATGGAACGTTTTTTTGATTTAATTTTAAATCCTGACCAATTTCACGACAGGCAATTTGTATTAAACGAAATTTCAGGAAAATCCGGCATAAAAACCTCCGACATTAAGGATTTCAGAATATTGAGAAAATCCATTGACGCGAGAAAAAACGTTAAATTTAATGTTCGGATTGAGATTATTTTGCACGGCGAAACATTTAAACCAATTTTTGACAATTATATATTTGAGAATGTTGAAAACAGCAAAAATATAATCATTGTTGGTGCCGGTCCGGCAGGATATTTTGCAGCATTAGAATGTATTTTACACGGACTCAAACCTATTGTTTTAGAACGAGGGAAACCTGTTGAGGAAAGAAAAAAAGATATTGCACTTTTGAATCGTAATATCTCAATTAATACCGAATCTAACTATGCTTTTGGCGAAGGCGGAGCAGGTACTTATTCCGACGGAAAACTTTACACCAGAAGCAAAAAAAGAGGAGATGTAAACAAAGTCCTTTCTCTTCTTGTGCAATTTGGAGCAAATCCCGAAATTTTAATTGACACTCATCCCCATATAGGTACTGATAAATTGCCGCAAATTATTAAAAACATCAGAAATCAGATTTTATCTTGCGGTGGTGAAATTCATTTTAATACCAAAGTTACAGAAATCGTTACGGAAGATAATGAGGTAAAAGGAGTTATTTGTTCTGATGGAAGGTTCTTCGAAAGCGATAATATTATTTTAGCAACCGGACATTCCGCAAGGGACGTGTATTATTTTCTGGCAAAACAAGGCATAAATATGTCAAACAAAGGTTTTGCCATGGGTGTGAGGGTTGAACATCCACAAGAACTGATAAACAAGATTCAATACAGAAAAGATTATAAAAATCCACATTTACCGGCTGCAAGTTATAGTATTGCTGTTCAGATTGAAAACAGAGGAGTATATTCATTTTGTATGTGCCCGGGAGGAACAATAGTAAATTCTTCAACCGAAAACCGAGAACTTGTTGTAAACGGGATGTCAAACTCAAAACGAAATTCGCCTTACGCAAACTCCGGTATAGTTGTAGAAATTCGCCCAGAAGATTACATAAAACTTTATGGCAACGAACTGTTTGCCGGCTTGAATATGCAAATGGAGTTTGAAAAGTCAGCATATTTTAATGCAGGTGGTGGTTTTAGAGCTCCCGCACAAAGATTGCAAGATTTTGTTAATGGCAAACTTTCTTCAGCATTGCCCAAAAGCTCATATCATCCGGGACTTGTGAGCAGCCCGTTGCATTTCTGGATGCCGGAATTTATTTCTTCAAGACTAAGAAAATCTTTTGTGGAATTCAATAAAAAAATGAAGAATTTTATTTCTAACGATGCGATAGTTGTTGGTGTAGAAAGCCGCACCAGCTCGCCAATACAAATATCCCGTAACGAGAATTTTGAAAGCTCTTCTGTTAAAGGATTATTCCCTTGCGGCGAAGGAGCAGGATATGCCGGTGGTATTGTTTCATCGGCAATTGATGGCATCGAAACAGTAAAGAGAATTAAACAAGTTATTGAAAACAAGTAAACAAATGATTATCAAAAATATTATTTTCGATTTAGGAAATGTTTTGCTAAAAATAAATACTGAACTAAGTAAACAAGCTTTTAAAAACCACGGCATTTCCAATTTTGACAGTTTATATACTCTGGCAAATCAAGTAAATTTGTTTGATGAACTCGAAACAGGCAAAATCACGGAGTTTGAATTTTTTGAAAAGTTTCGAGCAATTACAAAAACTAATCTCGAAAATGAAATTATTGAGAAATGCTGGAATGAACTAATCCTTGATTACCCCCATGAAAATCTCGAAATTTTAAAACAAATAAAAAATTCATATAATACATTTATTCTCAGCAACACAAACAAAATTCATTACAATCATTACACTTCCATTCTTAAACAAAAACACGGAATAGAAAATCTGGAATCTTTAGTTAAGAAAGCATATTTTTCCCACGAATGCGGGCTAAGAAAACCCGATAAAAATTTTTTCTTATTAGTTCTAAACGAGAACGCTTTAATCCCTGCAGAAACTCTGTTCATTGATGATGATATAAGAAATGTAAAAGCTGCAAACGAAATTGGTATTAAAACATATCATCTCGAGAAGCTAAACATAGAAAAGGCGTTGAAGAATTATAATTTGTTATAAACTATAGTTAAAACTCAATTACTGGATTAGAATTTGATTTCTTATAACCCCTGAACATTGACTTTGTATTGAATTTAAAAACGACATTGCCGTATTTATCAACAGCAATAAGTCCACCGGTTCCACCAAGGTTTGCAATTTGATGAATAGCATTTTCTGCAGCATCTTCTATGTTCATATTCGCATATTTCATGGCAGCAACAAGATTATATGCACACAATGTTCTAATAAAATATTCGCCGTGACCGGTACATGAAACTGCAGCAAAATGATTATCAGCATAAGTTCCGGCACCGATTATTGGGGAATCACCTACTCTGCCGTATTTTTTCATCATCATTCCACCGGTAGAAGTCGCTGCTGCCAAATTTCCATATTTATCCAATACTACTACGCCAATAGTTCCATTTTTATCTTTAACGGCAGAATTATATCTTTTCATCACTTCCGGCGTTTCAAAATACTCAGGGGCTACTATTTCAATTCTTTTTAAACGAGCAAATTCTTCTGCTCCCGCTCCAATGAGCATTACATGAGAAGTGCTGTCCATAACCATACGAGCAAGCACTATAGGGTTTTTTACTATTTTTACTCCTGCAACTGCTCCGGCTTTTAAATTACTTCCATCCATGATGGAAGCGTCCAACTCAAACTCCCCTTTTGAGTTAACAACCGCTCCTTTACCTGAATTAAACAAAGGATTGTTTTCAAATATTATCGCACATTTCTCTACAACATCTATTGCTTTACTCCCAATTGATAATAAGGAATCCCCTAATAACAAAACTTCTTTAATAGAATTATAGTACTTCCAATAAGTAACAGTATCGAACTCCGAAGAAATAAAATTTCCAGCTCCGCCATGCACAACAATACAATATTCGGGTTGTTCTTGAGGAAATGCCCCGTTTATTATAAAAAGTTGAGAACTCAGTAAAACTAAAAGCAAGTAAAAAAACTTTTTCATTGTTTTTGAGGTTTTGCAGGAATAATATTCAAATAATGTTTATAACGATTATACACAGAATTAGCAAATTCCACGGAAAAAATTCCGGGAAAGTAGCCGTTCTTAACACAGGTATCTGTATAATATTTTCGATTAGATAAATTGATTATATAATAACTGAGATTATCCCAATCATTGCAATCCTTATTATATTTTTTACAAAGACAAATTGCATCCATAATATGTCCCGGCCCAATGTTGTAGGATGCAAGAGAAGACTTTAATATGGTTACTGTGTCATTAAGTTCATTTTGCAATAAATTTTTTATATAACTCAAATAATTACAAGCCGCAAAAATTTCACTTTCTACACCACTATATTTTTCATCTTTGTACTTTCTATAAATCACAGGTAATAATTGCATTAGTCCTGTAGCTCCTGCCCAGCTTTGAGCATTTGGATTGAAACGAGATTCCTCGTAAGCTAAAGAAGCAATTAGTCGCCAATCCCAACCCGTTACTGTAGCATGTTTATAAAACAATTCATCATATTCGCTTAAACGAGCCTTGTTATGACTATGGAACTCGCTTTCGATGTTGAAATTATGCCGAAACTTATTGATATACTTTAGACTCAATCTTCTATAATCGTCCGACTCCTTAAATTTTTCAATCCAAACATTTAAACTATCCAACAAAACAGGAGAATTTTCTCTTACTCCCCAGACAATATTTAAAGGTAAACTCATATCCACACTATTATCAATATTTTGATAATAATTACGCGCAAGTATTGAATACTCAAAAGCACAAACTGCATAATCAATCTTACATGAAGCTACCATATTAATTAATTGTTCCTGCGACAAAGAATCAATTTCTCTAACTGAAATATTTTTCGCAAAATCCTGAATAAAAACTTTAAAAGAATTGAGATTTCTTGTCCCAGAAGAAACATACAGAACAGCTGATTGAATATCATTTATTGATTTTATTGTTTCAATATTTTTCCCGACACTGTCTTTGCTTCGTTGAATTAAAACTAATTTTGTCTCACGAATTGGCTTTGTCATATCTATTTTAAGGTCAAGCTCAGAATTTTGAATAATTCCCTGAGCTAAAATGTCTGCTTTATTTCTTCTGAGAAGTTCTATTCCGGAATCTAAATCAGACTCAACTATAATTTCCAGTTCTAAGCCATATCTCTTCGAAAAAGCTTCAATCATTTCCAATTGAAAACCAAGTGGAGAACCTTCATAAACAAAATAATCCACAGGGTCTATATTAAAAACTACTCTTAATACACCCTCGTCAACTATTTCCTTAAAATCTCTAATTTCAGCTTTTTCAACATCTTCTCCAGAAGAATATTTGTAAATTATCCAAACAATAAATAAAAACAGGACTACGGAAATAACTATGGTAAAAATCCTGAAATTTTTCATTGATGTTACTTAATTTATTTTTCGGTAGCAAGATACAAAAAATTTATTTCGACTTGAAAGCAAACCTTATCTAAATGTAGATTTATATGAACTGCAACTTAATCTAAAAAAACGTTAATACTTTAAATTTTTCATCCGTTTAAATTTTTATATGTTTTTAAAATTCAGCACTTTTAACCGCAAAAATACGCAAAGTTATTTTCGCAAAGCAACGCAAAGAAAACTTAACAACAATATTTTGAATATGAATTCATTAGTAAAAGCCTAATAAACTCCACACACAAATGTTCTCGTTTCCCCTTCGCCGTTGGTTTGTCGTGATTTTCTCAACACATCTCCAAAATATTTTGTAAAATAAAACTTCCCCTCAAAAAACTTATCGCAGCAAACACACTTTTCCCTTTCCCCTTTTACCTTTTACCTAATTTCAACAACATTATTTTTAAACATGAATATCATATTTAATATTTATTTTCACAGATTTTAAATATTTGTAATTTTGCAAAAAAACAATCATGAAAAAACTTCTTTTCATATTGACTTTTTCCTTTCTAGCATCAATAAATTCTTTCGCTCAGCTTGAAAAAGAATTTCCCATATGGTTAGCAGGGATCTGGCAAATTCAAAACGAAAACGGATTTTCTTATGAATCCTGGGAAATAGTTTCTGATAATTTCTTAAAAGGTAAAACTTTTAGAATTTTTGCAACTGATACTATTATTTTCGACACAATGAATCTAAAAGTATCCGAAAATAAAATTATATATGAGCTTACAGCCATGTCAGGTTCAAAAAGAGTTTTTGCAGGTTACGTGCTCAACAGTTTAACTGAAGATGTCTGGAGATTCGAGAATCAAATTACGGATTTTCCGAGTGCAATAATTTATCAAAAGCTCTCACCCGAAAAAGTGTATGTTTGGACTGAATCTCGTAACAAAGAAGCTATATGTACTGACTTTACAATGATTAAAATAAAATGAATTATCTACCTGACCTTTGTTTCCCAAAATTTGAGTTCAGATTTAGAATTAAAGAAAATAAAACATATATATTCGACGAAATCAGAAAATCATGGTTTGTCCTAACTCCGGAAGAATGGGTTAGACAAAATCTTCTTAAATTTCTTGTAGAAAATTATGCTTATCCCTCCTCTTTGATCGCCGTTGAAAAATCACTGAAAATTGCAGACAAAACCTTACGATTCGACGCTCTTGTATTCGACAAAAACGCTAATCCATTAATGCTTATCGAGTGTAAAGCTCCTGAAGTAAAATTAACACAAAAAGTTTTTGATCAAATCTGGGTTTATAATTACGAAATAAGTGCTCCGTTTTTTTTGGTAACCAACGGAGTGGCTTTTGTTATGGGTTCTTGTTTTAAAAATGAAAAACCGGAATTCTTTACCGAAGTTAAAGACTATAACTCATTATTATCTCTTATTTCCCAACGTTCCTGATTTGATAATATCATATTATCAACTTTATCATCATTATTCAAAGAAATATTTTGTTCAGGAACATTTCGAGAAACAGGCACTCCATATTCCGGACGGATATCATCATCATTACAGCCAGTAAATCCTAAAACTGCGAGTATTGATGCTATAAAGAAACTCAAAAATTTAAAAAATTTTCTTTTCATTGTTTACTTTTTTATTAACTGATAAAATTCAACATTAACAAAACGATTTTCGATTTTTTTCCAATCTTTTAAAATCCCTGTCAATTCAAATCCAAATTTAGTAAATAATTTTATACTGAGCGCATTTTCACTTAAAATATTACACCAAACCTGATGTAAATCTAAAATATTAAAACAATAATTCAAGCATATTTCGAGAGACTGCGAAGCTATTCCATGGTTCTGAAATTTTTTATCTATTATAATCCCGATTCCGCAACGATTATTCGCTGGATCAAATTCAAACAAATCTATTATTCCAAGTTGTAAATCAGTTCTTTTTTCGCAAATAATCAATCTTAATTCCTTGTTTGTGTAAATGTCGTAAATCGAATTCTCAATATGTTGTTTCAATTGCCATTTTGAGTATGGGGCTTTGGTATCGCTAACAAACCAATACTCCGGATTATTTTCAATTTTATACAAAAATTCCAGATCCTCAGGTTCGGGTTTACGAAGAAGAATGTTTTTATTTTCTAAACTTGCCCCAAATTTTTCCATGATTTTAAAATTATAAATAAATCCTGAATTATTTTATAATCTTTGGCATACATAATATTTCGAGCATTTATGTTTTCTATGTTCTTATCTTTTTCATTTAGTAAATCAGCCGTAGTAAAAACCCCCTTTTTTATTTTTGGTAAAAAGGTGGTATCTATATTTTTATCATAATAAGAAACAAAAGACTTATAGCCTTGCAGAATGCTCAGCAAATTAACAAATGCACGCCCAGGATTACGAATAAAGAAAATTAAAATTGGAAAGAACAATAACATTACAAAAGAAATAACAAAATCAAGTACACGCTTGTTCCTTTTATTCTCAGGCTTTATGATACTGTTAATATCAATATTGTATAGTTCGGCTGTAGTATTTATTGAATTACTGCCAATAACAGAAAAACCGTCAGGACTGGCAATTTTATAGTCTAATGATGGATTGTTCAGACTTAACATTGTTTGAATAATCTGCTGGGCTGTTAAATCTTTTGAACAAAATATAATCTCATCAATTTTATTTATTTGAATTATTTCTTCGAGTTGAGATAATTTACCAGCAAAAAACTCATTATCTTCTGAATTTTCGTTTGGATCAACGAAGGCAACAATTTTTATTCTTGGATTTTTATTGTTCAACTGAATTATCAAATCTTCAGTTTCTTTTTTACTCCCAACTATTGCCACGCGTTTTTTCTGCGGATAGCTAACCTCAAAAACACTTCTTCCTGTCATCCCTAACAAAAGTCTCACTAAAGGAAGCAGTAAAAATGTCCAGGCAGAACCCAAAAGTATAAGAGCTCTGGAAAATCTGTACTCAACAGGTAAAAGTGAATACAAAGCTAAAATTATAATTGTACCGATAAGAATTCCTCTGTAAACATTTTTAATTTTCACCGGACGATCATATCCCCCCGAAAACAGCAATGAAATCAACCAGATTATAACATAGCCGGCAAGAGCATAATACAACAATTTTTTAGGATAATAATCTTTTACTCCGTGTGTTAGTTCTGCCCAAAATGGCGTTAATACTAAAAAACCCAATATTATTATTGTCGCGTCAACAAGCGGAGTGATTATGCTGCGTCCAAAACGATAAATAATTGCCAACAAAGCTCTGAAATATATCGCCAGCTTTATCATAGCGATCATTAACCCGGCATTTCGCTCCGAAAAATGCTTCTTGGCAAAAATTATCATAGCATTATAAAACACAACTACATAATTAATACTACCCTTTTTTGTGCTTTCTCCTTTGTAGTGAATTATTGTTGTTTCCGGAAAATAGTAATTATTATATCCCGCCTTGGTTATTCTGTAAGAAATATCAATATCTTCGCCATACATAAAGAAACTTTCATCCAAAAGTCCTATTTCATCCAGTACGCTCCTGCGTAAAAGCATAAATGCACCGCTTAGTACATCTATTTTGTGTATCTCGTCCTTGCTTAAATAATTCAAATGATATTGACCGAAGCGACGCGAATTTTTAAAAATTTTTGATAATCCGAAAATTTTATAAAAAGCCACTTCTGGAGTTGGTAAACCGCGTTTTGATTCCGGAAGAAAACGCCCTTTACCATCTATCATTTTTACCCCCAAACCTCCCGCATCAGGATGAGAATCCATAAAATCACATACCAACTTAAATGTATATTCCTGAACTACAGTGTCAGGATTAAGCAAAAGCACATACTTACCTTTGCTTTCTCCTATGGCCTGATTATTTGCATAAGAAAAACCGTAATTCTTTTTATTTTCGATTAATCTCACCTGCGAGAACTTCGATTTCACCATTGCACAGCTTCCGTCAACCGAATTGTTGTCAACCACAAAAACTTCACACTCACAATGTTCAGCCGCAGCAAATACCGAATTTAAACATTGTTCAAGGAAATGCTTGACATTATAATTTACTATTACTACACTTAATCTCATCGCATTGCAAAAGTAAAAATTTTTTTTGATGCTTATTTAATTCTTAACATTTAGGATAAACTAAATTTGTATCAAATTATTTTTTATTTTTATGAAAATTTTAATTTTTTGCATCTGTTGTTCCGTTAACCTAAAATTCTAAAATTATGGAAAGTTTCTTAAGCAAAAGTTTGTTTATTGCCTCTTATTTTCTTGTTTTTAATATTTTTTTCCCTAATTCATCAAACGAAAATAATTGCAGGAATAACAACAAAAATAATTATGAAAAAATGTGGCAAGAAGTACAAAAATTTGAAGCTGACGGCCTTCCTAAATCAGCTTTAGCAAAAGTTAACGAAATTTATGATCTGGCTATTAAAGAAAAAAATAATGAACAAATCGTTAAAGCAGTAATTTACCGAATAAAATATATTGCAATTACCGAAGATTCCGGACAAGAAGCTGCAATAAAACAACTTAACCAGGATATTACTGCTGTTGAGCAACCGGCTAAAGCATTTTTAAACTTATTACTCGGAATAACATATCTTGAATATTACAATTACAATTCTTATGTAATTGATCAAATGTCTGTTACTTCTGAATTCGAAAACTCAGACTTTAAAACCTGGGACAAGAATAAATTCAAAACCGAAATAATCAAAAATTACAACCTTGCTCTCGATGAAAGTCTAAAATCAATTCCTATCAATGAATTTCCAGAATTAATAGAATACGCCAATGAATCAGCTTTGAGGTATCCAACTGTTTTCGACTTTATGTGCAGTTATGTTATTCAAAATCTTCAAAGCCGAAATTATTACTATTATTATTATGGTGGCAACCCAGACACTGATAAAAATATTACAGAAACAGGATATTTTGCTCCTGCTAATGAATTTTGTCTTTTCCCAATCACCGAGGACTCATTAAATTTCAATGTAAATGTTTTAAGAATTTACCAAAAATGGTTATCAAAACGAATTTCTGACACTAAAAACTCTGAAGCTTTCGTGGTTGCAGATCTTTCAAGATTAACATTTTTGAAAGAAAATGTAAAATCAAGTAAAACTAACAGCTTTTATGAAAAATCTCTTTTAAATCTTCACGAAAAATTTTATAAAGACCCTATCCTACTTTTAATTGATTATAATCTTGCTGAATATTACTTTAATCTTTCAAACTCCTACATTCCATCAGATCCAACAACAAAAAAATATGCAGCTTATAGAAAAACAGCATGGGAACTTTTGAGCAATGTAATCGAAATGTATCCAAAATCACCATATACAAATCAATGCATAAACCTTAAAAATACAATAGAAAACAAAGATATATCCTTCGAAGCAAAAAACTCTGCACCTATTGGAAAATCGTTTCCTATAAAAATCAACTACAGAAATTTCGACAAAATCTATCTAACAGTTCTAAATGTGGATTATTTTAAGTTTCTTGACTTTAAAAAATCTTACTATGATGATAATTATTTCAAAGACATTTTAAAATTCTCAAAAACTGTAATATCAAACAAAGAAATCTTACTACCCCCAGCTGACGACTTCAATCAACATTCAGTTGAATACCTGATGGAGCCGCTCGAAAAAGGTTTTTACATAATAATACTACATGCAACTCCCTCGCTTTCAAATAAAAATAATATTGTTGCACAAAACAATATTTTTGTAACAGATCTTACAATCACAAAATCAAAATTAAATAAAAACAAAAATTATTTATACATTTTCAACAGCAACACCGGGAAACCTGTTTCAAATGCAAAAGTATTGTTATATAAATATGAGTATTCTTATGTTAAAAGAGATTACATATATGATAAATTTGCAGAATTAACATCGGACGAATATGGAATTGTTACCGTAAACAATAATAAAATTGACAATTACTATTCTAACATCAGAATAGATGTAATCACTACGAATGATTTTTATTCGGAAAGTTCATATATTTATAAAGACTATGATTCAAACGAATCAACCCAAACTTTAGTAAAACTATTCACCGACAGAGCTATATACCGTCCCGGTCAAACAGTTTATTTCAAAGGTATTTGCACTGAATTCAAAAATGGAAATCATACTTTACTAACCAATTACACAACAACAGTTTTCTTAAAAGACGTTAATTATCAGGTTGTTTCGGAGCTTTCATTAAAAACTAACGAATTTGGCAGCTTTAACGGAAGTTTTCAAATTCCAACTGGTGTGCTAACCGGCAACTTTACGATAGAAACTCATGGAGGCACCATTACTGTAAAAGTAGAAGAATATAAAAGACCTAATTTTGAAATTGAATTTAAACCAATAGAAGGTGAGTATAGAATAAATGATAGTATTTATGTCGAAGGTACTGTTAAATCTTATGCCGGATATCCGATTCCAAATGCAAAAGTAAAATATCGAATTCAACGAAATCCATATTGGTGGTATTACTGGAGAGGAAATCTAAAAGCTGAAGAAATTGCATTCGGCAAACTGACAACCGACGATAATGGAAATTTTAAAATCGGATTTATTGCTTCGGCCGAAAATTTCGATGAACTCAATAACTATATTTACTATGGCTATTCAATTTTTGTGGATGCAACCGACATTAATGGTGAAACTCAATCAGCTTCAAAAACTGTTTATGCTTCATCTGTTGCTTATAGTCTATCAACTGATATGCTACCAATTACTGAAATCTCAAAAATTGATACCCTCAAAATCACTGCAACAAATGTATCAGGATCATCAATTAATACTGATGTTGACATCGAAATTGTAAAACTTCACGACCCCGAATTATTACTTTCGAAAAGAATCTGGACGCACCCGGATAAAAAACTTTACACTATTAACGAATGGTATCAAAAAAATCCCGGCAACGAATTTGAGAACGAAACAAATTTCGATAACTGGGGGATTGAAAAATCTGTATTTAAAACTAAATTTAACACCAAAAATCAAAAATTAAAATTACCTGACACAAAAAAATGGCAACCCGGAGTTTACAGAATCATACTAAAATCTAAAGATAAATGGGGAAATGATATTACCCACAAGCAAAATTTTGTTGTTTTCGATCCTCGTTCATCTAAAATGCCTTTTGTTGGCACTGACTTTTTCTACTGCAACAATAATTCCGCTCAACCAGGCGAAATTGTGAAAATATTTGTTGGGTCTTCATATAAAGATACCGAAATGTATTATTTTATTAAAATTAAAGATGAAGTAAGTGCCCGACAAACATTAAAAATTAATTCAGAAATTAAAAATATCGAAATTCCAATCAACGAAGATTGCAGAGGCGGTATTTCGGTTTATCTTATGTTCATTAAGAATGGCATCACATATCAAAAAACATTTATCATTGATGTGCCATACACAAACAAAATTCTTAATATCAAGTGGACTTCTTTCAGGGATAAAACCTTACCCGGCTCTAAAGAACAATGGAAACTGAAAATTACGGATGCTTTTAACAAAACTGAAAATGCAGAATTGTTAGCAAGTTTATACGATGCTTCTCTGGATATTTTTGCTAAAAATTATTGGTATCTCGATTATAACAAATACTATCAACCTTCATTTTATTTTGAAAGCAAGTTAATGCAGACTGTAGTTTCAACTTTATCTACCATTGAATTTTACAAAAGTCCTCTACCTGTTAACATATACGATCCGATACTAAATCTATTTGGTTATGGATATTTTTCCACATATTATTCATATTATGATAATGGAATTTTTACAAAAAAAGATGGAAGATACAACTTATTAAAGACAGAGGCCTCAGGAACTGCTATGCCTGGAGCAGCCTTAAAAGACGGAGACGAAAAATTTGCACTTGAAGAACAAGAATTAACACTTAATATTGACCAAACTATGGATGGCGAGGATATTCCCGGGGGTAAAGATAACATATCTCAAAAACCGCAAATAAGAAGTAATTTCAACGAAACGGCATTCTTTTATCCTAACTTACAAACAGACAAAAACGGTGAAATTATTCTGAACTTTACAATGCCGGAAAGCCTCACAAGATGGAATTTCATGGGATTGGCTCACACAAAAGATCTAAAGGTCGGGACTATTACCGCACAGGTCGTAACTGCAAAAGAGCTAATGATAGTGCCAAACTTACCGCGATTCTTTAGAGAAAATGATGAACAAACAATCTCAATCAAAATCAATAATGTTTCGGATGAACAAATTTCTGGAATTGCCAAAATCGAATTTTACGATGCAGTAACTTTAAAAGATATAACATCAGATTTCTTAAAAGATAATCAGGAAAAATCTTTTACGACAATTTCAGGTCAAAGCATAAATACAGAATGGAGTATAAAAATATCAGAAAAGTACAGTGCCGTAGGCGTTAGAATTTTTGCTGTGGGTAAAAACCACTCCGACGGAGAAGAAAGAATTTTACCTGTTTTATCAAACAGAATGCTTGTTACCGAAGCAAAACCACTACCTGTTAGAAAAGCAGGAGTTACTGAATTCAAATTCCAGAGTTTATTAAATTCTAATCAGTCTTCGACTTTAAAAAACCATCGTTTTACCCTCGAATTTACATCTAATCCGGCTTGGTACGCTGTTCAGGCTCTTCCATACATCATGGAATATCCTTATGAATGTGCCGAACAAACATTCTCGAGATTGTATGCAAATCTACTCGCAAGCCATATAGCAAATTCAAATCCTAAAATTAAAAGAGTATTCGATATCTGGAAGTCGTATCCGGATAGTCAAGCTCTTTTGTCAAATCTCGAAAAAAACCAGGAACTTAAATCCTTAATGCTCGAAGAAACACCATGGCTACTTGACGGAAAAGATGAAACTCAAAGAAAACAAAGAATTGCGCTACTTTTCGATCTCAACAGAATGAGTACAGAAACTTCTTCGGCAATTAAAAAACTTAGCGAAATGCAAACTATCAACGGTGGTTGGCCGTGGTTTAAAGGAATGAAAGAAAGTTGGTACATAACCCAACATATTGCTTGCGGTTTCGGAAAATTATCAAAACTCGGAGTTACAGATATTCAAACAAATTCCACTATTAAAACAATGTCGGAAAAAGCTATTGGTTTTATTGACGACGAACTTGCCGTTAGTTACAAAGAATTGAAAAAATACTGCAACGAGAACTGTCTTAAACAAGATAATCTCAATTATATCCATATTCATTATCTTTATACTCGTTCGTTCTTCCTTGACAAATACCCCATAAAAAAATCTACACGAGAAGCTTATGATTACTACTTATCTCAAACAGAAAAATATTGGAAAAACAAAAGCTTTTATATGCAAGGTATGATTGCTGTGGCTTTGTATCGTAATAATAAAATTACTGAATACAATAAAATTATTGCCTCATTAAAAGAACATGCCATTACAAACGAAGAAATGGGCATGTACTGGAAATACGACAGAGGCTATTATTGGTACCAGGCACCAATTGAATCCCAAGCTATGCTTATAGAAGCTTTTGAAGAAAACAATCAAAACAAGACCGAAGTGGAAGAAATGAAAGTATGGTTACTAAAACAAAAGCAAACTCAAGATTGGAAAACCACAAAAGCTACCGTAGAAGCCATTTACGCCTTGTTAATGAGAGGTACCGACATACTTGCCGACGATGAAATTGCAGTAATTACAATTGGCGAAATGGTTGTTGATGCCTCTAAAGACCCCGAAATTAAAACTGAGGCAGGGACAGGTTACTTTAAAAAGTCATGGGACGGCACTCAGGTAAAACCTGAATGGGGAAATATCAGCGTTAAAAAGAATTCTAACACCGTTTCGTGGGGAGCTGTTTACTGGCAATATTTCGAACAACTTGATAAAATAAAGCACTTCGAAGAAACTCCTGTAAAAATTAATAAAAAATTATTTGTACAACGTCGCGAAAATGGATTGCCTGTAATTGTTCCTATCGAAAAAGACAATAATCTGAAAATTGGAGATAAAGTTACTGTAAGAGTAGAAATCAGAGTTGACAGGGATATGGAATATGTTCATCTGAAAGATATGAGAGCTGCTTGCTTCGAACCAACAGAATATCTTTCCGGATATAGATACAAAAATGGACTCGGCTATTATCAAAGCATTAGGGATGCCTCTATGAACTTCTTTATAGACTATCTTAGAAAAGGTACTTATGTTTTTGAATATGAACTTGTGGTTTCGCAAAAAGGAAATTTCTCAAACGGAATAACAAGCCTGCAATGTATGTATGCTCCCGAATTCACATCTCACAGCGAAGGAGTTAGAGTTGTGGTTAAATAATAAAAAACGCTCGCATTCTTAATTTTGAAGCGAGCGTTTAATTTTTTTAGTAGAATATTATTTAATAGGTATATTTTTTAAAGTTTCTACCATAAAGTTCCAGAATTTTTCAACTGATGGAATATGAACTCTTTCATCGGGAGAGTGCGGAGAACGAATAGTAGGACCGAATGAAATCATGTCCCAATTAGGATAAGCAGCTCCTAAAATACCGCATTCCAATCCGGCATGTATAGCTTTTATTTCAGGAGTTTTGCCATATAGTTTTTCATAAACAGTTTGCATAGTTTTTAAAATCGGAGAATTCAGATTTGGTTTCCATCCCGGATAAGATCCCTCAAATGAAACATTTGCCCCAATCAAATCGAAGATTGTTCCAATTTTGTACATTGTGCCTTCTTTTGCAGTGTCAACCGAACTACGAACAAGACAATTTACCGTAAACTTTCCGTCCTCGATTTTAACAATAGCCAGATTATTTGAAGTTTCGACCAGTCCTGGCATGCTGTCGCTCATTCTTTCAACACCGTGCGGACAAGCAAATGTAGCCTTGATAACTTTTACCATATCTTCCTGATTCATAATTTTTGCCGGCAATTCTGTTTTTACAGCCCGCATATTTAAATCAGGATCTGCTGTTCCAAATTCGTTTTTGAAAATATTTTCAAAATTTGAAACTTCATTTTCAAAAGCCACAGCTTCTTTCTCTGGCACAAGCACTATTGCGAAAGCTTCACGCGGGATAGCATTTCTTAAGTTGCCCCCACTGACTTTTGCAAGTTTTATATCAAAATGATACAAACAATGATTTAAAAATCTGAACAATAATTTATTTGAATTAGCTCTTCCAATATTAATATCCATTCCGCTATGTCCACCCTTCAATCCGGTAATTGCAAGATTATAAGCAATAAATCCGTCCGGAGCATTAACTTCTTCGTAATTCATACTTACATTGACATCAACACCTCCTGCACAACCAACGTAAAGTTCGCCTTCGTCTTCAGAATCGGTATTTAATAAAATTTCACCTTTAAGAATTCCCGGTTCAATATTTTTTGCTCCTGTCATGCCTGCTTCTTCGTCAATTGTTAACAGAGCCTCAATAAGACCATGTTGCAAATCTTTAGCTTCGAGAATAGCCATAATTGCAGCAACTCCAATTCCATTATCGGCACCAAGTGTTGTTCCGTTTGCTTTTACCCACTCGCCTTCCACTCTTGTTTCTATTGGGTCTTTCTCAAAATCGTGAACTTTGTCTGAATTTTTTTGAGGAACCATATCAACATGAGCCTGCAAAACTACGCCTTTACGATTTTCCATACCCGGAGTTGCCGGTTTTCTAATAATTACGTTCCCGATTTTGTCTGTAAAAGTTTCTAAACCAAGGCTTTTGCCATAATTTAATAAATACTCCACTAATTTAGCTTCTTTTTTTGATGGATGTGGAATTTGTGTTATCGCATAGAAATGTTTCCACACATTCTCCGGTTTTAATTTTAAAATTTCACTCATAATTAAATTTTTTTTAATTTTGACATAATTTTTGAGGTTATAAAATTACAATTTTTAATTAAATATTTTTTAGAAAATGAATATGATTAATAAAATTTTAGGAATAATTTTTTCAATTATTATTCTGAACAATCTAAACTACAGCTATTCGCAAGAAAGTCTTATAAAGTGGATGAGTTTTGAAGATGCAATCAAAGCACATAAAGAAAATCCAAAAACAATTTTTATTGATATGTACACCGATTGGTGTGGTTGGTGCAAAAAAATGGATAGAGAAACTTTCAGCAATCCCGATATTGCAAATTACATTAATACTTATTTTTATCCTGTAAAATTCAATGCCGAAAGAACTGATACAGTTGAATATAATGGTATAAAATATTATAATCCTAACACTGGACCTCGTTCTAGTCACCAACTGGCTCAAGTTTTACTGAACGGACGAATGTCCTACCCAACTATTGTTTACATAGATTTTGAAAATAATGTAAATCCTGTTCCGGGTTTTATGGATGTCCAGAATATCGAGCCCATATTGGTTTATTTTGCCGAAAGGCTAAATAAAAATTGTGATTTTTCGGATTTTAAAGTTGACTTTTTCAACACTTTTTATCCTGACGAAAATTCTTATAATACAGCCTCAATTAACTGGATAAGCTTTGAAACTCTTGAAAAAAAAATGAAAGAAAATCCAAAAAAATTTCTGATTCTTATTAATTCTAATTATAATAACAGCAGTAAAATTTTACTTGGTTCTGCCCTAAAACATCCGGTAATAGCAAGGCTTATAAACGATAATTTCTATTCCGTAAGAATAGATTATGATACCAATGATACTATTGTTTTTATGAACAACAAGTTTATTAACGAACAAAAAGCTCCTAATTATCCTCATCAATTACCGATTGCATTACTTCAACCGGATATTCGACTTCCCTCAATAGCGTTTTTTGATAAAGATTATAATTATATTTTCCCATTAAGAGGATATTTTCCGCCAAAAACACTTGAGCGTTACCTCAAATTTATGATTCAAGATTTGCATAAAACAGGAGGGGACTGGCAAAAATTTAATCAAGAGTTAATTCCCGAAATAAAATAAAAAAAGAGGCTTTAATTAGCCTCATTTTTGTGCCCAGGACAAGATTCGAACTTGCACATCCTTAAGGACGCCAGCCCCTCAAGCTGGTGTGTCTACCAATTCCACCACCTGGGCATTTTGCATGTGCAAAGATATTATTTTTTTTTATTCCTACAAAATTAATAAAAAAGTTGATGTAATTTTTTCTGATACTTTTTTTACTTTTACCAAAAAAATATATGCAAAAGCAAATTACACTTTTTCTCAGCTTTATACTTTTTTTATCTTCTGTAAATGCTCAAAATCTAAAAAGTGGTTTTGACTGCAATGAGTTTTTAACAGTTTTAAAAATTACAGCCTATCAGATTGATACACCCTGGACAGAAGTAAAAATACCATATCCGGAAAATTTTCGTTTAGATTATCGTTCTGCTGAAACAGGACTAAAAAATCGCTGGGACTTATGGATTAAAGATTCTTCACTTGCCATTATCAGTATAAGAGGCACAACTGCAAGTTCTGTCAGCTGGTTAGAAAATTTTTATGCCGCTATGGTTCCGGCTGTAGGTACAATTAAAATATCACAAAACCAAACTGTGCATTATAAACTTTCTAACGACCCAAATTCTGCAGTACATGCAGGATGGTTATTAGGTTTTGCTCATCTGAAACCGGATATCGAAAATAAAATTGATTCATGTATAAACATAGGTTACAGGAATTTTTTAATAATAGGACATTCGCAAGGCGGAGCTATAGCAAGCCTTCTTACAGCATCTATACTAATTCAGCAACAACAAGGAAAATTTCCTGACAGTATTTTTAAAACCTATTGCTCAGCAGCTCCTAAACCTGGTAATATTAATTTTTCAAGAGAATATGCATATTTGACAAAAAATTCTTTTGCTTTCAATATTATCAATGCAGCAGATTGGGTACCGGAAACTCCTTTCAGCATTCAACGAACAACAGATTTTAACGTCCCAAATCCAATTTCCGAAAAACAGAAATCCTTAAAAAATGCCGGTTTAATTCAAAGAGCATACATTAATTATAAATATAAGTCTATTGAAAAATCTATTCAAAAATCTCAAAAAAAGTTAAAAAAGACTTTGGGAGACAACACTTATAAATTAGTAAAAAAGAATCTCGATTACTATGAAAAGCCAAAATATAGTGATTGCAATTACTACGTAACAGCTGGTCAGATAATTGTTCTATATCCGGATGAAGAATATTTTCAGCACTTTGACAGAAATAGCTCATTCGTCCATCATAGCCTCAGAGCACATATTTATTTATTGCAAAAACAGTTTAATTGCAAATTGTAAACTAAATGGTTTTTATTATTTGTTTAATTTCTTCCCATTTATTATCTGACAATGACGTACCGACAACCTCAATTACTTTACCTGCCAACACAGAACCATATTTTGCTGAAACATCAAGAGGTTTATTATTGATTAATCCATATAAGAACCCTGCTGCATAATAATCCCCAGCTCCTGTTGTATCAATAGGTTTAGCCTTCATTGCATCTACTTTGTACTTTTTATCTCCTTTTTTAACCATTGATCCTTCTGCCCCAAGCTTAACAACAGCAATATCACACATGGCAGAAATCATTTCAATTGCCTTATCCGGTTCCTTCCCTGTAAAAGCATAAGACTCTTCTTCATTAGCAAAGACAATGTTAACATATCTATCTATAAGATATTTTAAAAAATCAAGATTTTCCTGAACAACATTATATGAAGCAAGATCCAACGAAATTGTGAGACCATTCTTAAAAGCCATCTCCATGGCTTTTTCTATTAAATATTGATTAAAAACAAGATAACCTTCGATATGCAAAATATCATAACCAGCAAAGGTAAGTTCGTTAATTTCATCCGGAGTCATTTGAGAAGCTGCTCCTAAATAAGTTGCAAAAGTGCGTTCCGAATCCTTACTAACCAAAGCAATTGCTCGTCCGGAAGGAAGGTCAGAATTTATCAGTTTTGTAAAAACACCTATCTTTTTAATATCGTCTGCAAAAAATTTTCCAATATCATCATTTCCGACTTTTCCGACATATCCTGTAGTTGCTCCAAGCTTAGCAAGAGCTCTAATTGTATTTGCAGCAGATCCTCCGCTGGCCATATGTCGGTTAAGACCTTCGGTATTCTTTAAAACTTTTTCACTTTCCTCAAAACTAACTAACTGCATGCTACCTTTCGGAAGTTGCAGATTTTCAAGTACTTGATCGTTTTCCAACAATGTTAGGATATCCACGAGTGCATTACCTATTGCAATAATTTTAGACATGATTAAAAAAAATTTTTAAAAATATTTTGCAAATATAAAAAACAATATTAATTTTGCAACGCAATTTTCCTCCTTAGCTCAGTTGGTTAGAGCACCTGACTGTTAATCAGGGGGTCCTAGGTTCAAGTCCTAGAGGGGGAGCAAAAACAGTCTGAGAATATCAGGCTGTTTTTTTTTTGCTCAGTGGTTAGAGCATCCCGACAAAGTCGGGAGGGTACTAGGTTCAAGTCCTAGAGGGGGAGCAAAAACAGTCTGAGAATATCAGGCTGTTTTTTTTGCTCAGTGGTTAGAGCAATAAGAGTTCGGAAGAATGTAATATTACACCATTATTT
>CALJNE010000077.1 GCA_937982115.1 uncultured Bacteroidales bacterium
ACTTAATGAAGTTGAGGTTAGTCCTAAAAAAGAAGCGATATAATAGTGTGGAATTTCGTTTTCAAGATTAGGATAATTCAATCTGAACCACTCTAATTTTTCAATTCCCGAGGCTGTAAGTAATATCTTCTCCCTTTCAGCCCTTCTATAGGCATCTTGCATCATTACTTTATAGCCAAATGCTTCCAAATCTTGGTTGCCTTGCATGGAAAATTCCATTTCTTTACTAGAAAAAAAAATTATAGTGGCATTATTACTGACAACTTGTAAATTCACAAAAGAAACGAAATCAACGCTTCTTAAAAGTGCAGGTGTAATGGCTTGCCCGTCTGTGAAAAAATCAATAGTAAATTCATCGCCTTTTGTGTTAGTCACAAATTTTCTAACTATGCCGTTCATCACAACATATTGGAATTTGACACGTTGTCCTGCGGTCTCAATCAAACTGTTTTTTTGTATGATTTTTATTTCTGTTGTAGCTAAAAGTGCTTTAGCAGTTTGTACTGAAATTGGTGAAATATTGCCTAATACGTCTTGTATTTTTTTTAAATCTATTACTTTTGTCATTTATTCCATTGTATTTAGTGTATTTTCAAAATAGCACACAACGGCAGTTTGTCTAAAAACCATTTTATGTTTTTATATTTTTTCAAATATAAAACTTTTATGTGAGATAAAAAAAAGTATAATTGAAATACAATTAATTATCTATTTTCAATAGTGTTTATAAGTAGAGTATAAATGTGTTATCGGTGTTAATCTCAACATAAATTTTTTAGGATTTATTACAGCTCAATAACTTACGAAATCCATACAAAATCATAGCGTTACGAAGTGAAAAAAGTTCTTATATTTTGGGAATTTGAAGAATTTATTGTAAATTTGTAAAATGTAACCATAAAAAAAATCAATCATGGAAAAATTAAAAGTTGTTTTCACTTCAAAACCTATTGAGGTTATTGAATCCGAAAGTTTTTTTAGAAAAAATTTTCGAAATTTGTTTTTGGGACTGGTAATTTTATTTGCTGCTTATGGCATTTACTCTATTATTTCAATTTCAATTGATTATTTCAAAACTGTTTTTGATTTCGAAGTCTTTGCAATAATTCGGCACATTATTCTTTATTTAATTTGCTTAATTATTTCGGTTTTAACTTATTTATTCATTATTGGAGCCTTATATCAAAGATCAAAGCTAATATTACAAAGTAATGATAATCTGATTGACATTGTCCCGGGAATATTAAGAACTCTCGGAGTTATTTTTGCTATTTTGCCTTTTGCTGTTGGATTAATTGGATTTTTCGCATCATTATTAGCTGCAATTCCATTTTTTCCATTAGGATCAACAATCGCATTTTTCTTTAAAATTCCATTTATTCAAATGCCGGAAATTTTAAGCGGTTTTATGGTAAGCGATTTCGAAGAATACATTAAACAATTGTTTAATCAAGGTTTTGCTTTACTGATCATAAGTATAATAATTGCTTTCTTCAACCTTGCTTTCATGTATCTTGTTGCAGGACTTTACAAACTTGTTGTTGATTTCTTGAGAAAATAGATTACACACAACTAAATTTTGATTTTACAAAAAAAACTGTCAAATTTACAACCGACAGTTTTTTTATTTATGAGTAAAAGATATTCGCTTCAAAAATTCATTGAAGACTTTAAATCGGATGGTGAGATCATCGAGATTTCAGAATTTGTAAACCCCGAGTTAGAGATTACGGAGTTTGCAGATAGGATGAGTAAAATCCCTGGTGGTGGCAAAGCATTATTATTTACAAATACGGGCACTAAATTTCCGGTTTTGATTAATCATTACGGCAGTGATTATCGCATACTTAAAGCTCTGGGAATAAAAAGTTTTTACGAACCTGCTTTAAGAATAGATAATTTATTTAAAAAGTTTATGAATGTTGAAGGAGGCATATTCCAGAAGTTATCAATTTTGGGAGAATTGAAAAAACTTTCGGAATGGTTTCCAAAAAAGTCTTCAGGGCGGGGAATATGTCAAGAAGTAATAATCAATAATCCTGATTTAAATGCTTTACCTATTTTAAAGTGCTGGCCTTATGATGGTGGCAAATTTATTACTTTACCATTAGTAATAACCAGGGACCCTGAAAATGGAATGCCAAATATTGGAATGTACAGGATGCAGGTTTTTGACAGGAACACAACAGGTATGCACTGGCATTTGCATAAAGGAGGAGCAGCTCATTTTGAAAAATACAAAAAATCCGGTAAGCTGATGCCCGTTAGCGTTGTACTTGGTGGCGATCCTGTTTTAACATATTGTGCGACAGCTCCAATGCCCGAAAATCTGGATGAATTTATTCTTGCAGGATTTCTGCGAAACAATCCTGTTAAACTTGTTAAATGTATCACCAACGATTTATATGTTCCAGATAATGCAGATTTTGTTATTGAAGGATATATTGATCCGACAGAAGAATTCAGGATTGAAGGACCTTTTGGTGATCATACCGGATTCTACTCATTAGCCGATAAATATCCTGTTTTTCATGTTACCTGCATTACTCACCGAAATGATGCTATATATCCGGCAACTGTGGTTGGAGTTCCGCCAATGGAAGATTATTACTTAGGGAAAGCTACAGAAAAAATATTTTTAAAGCCGATTCAATTGTCAATTGTCCCTGAATTAGTTGACATGAGATTACCTGCTTACGGTGTTGCACATAATCTTGTTCTGTTAAAAGCAGAAACTCGTTACCGTGGGCAAAGTCTGAAGATCATGAATTCGCTTCTTGGTGCCGGACAAATGATGTTCACAAAAGTGATGTGCTGTTTTGATCCTGATGTTGACATTCAGAATGATACTGAGATACTTACTTATTTTGCAAATCTGAAAGATATTAAACAAAGAGTTTTCATTACTGCCGGACCTGCGGATGTTTTAGAACACGCATCATATAGTTTTAGTTACGGAGGAAAAATTTTATTAGATTTTACAGGAATGGGAATAGAAATAGACTCACAGTTTGAAAGTTTGTTTTTAAAAACTAACGACAAATTATATAGCTATGGAAAATTAGCTATGATTAAGGGAAAAAATAATTCCTTGAGTTTAAAAGATTCTTACTTATTACACAAAAGCGAGTTACAGGAATTTTCAATAATTATTGTATGTGATAATTTAGATTTTGATTTCAATGATCCGTTTTTACTATTCTGGTATATTCTTAATAATTTTGATCCGGCTTATGATTGTTTGATTTTTGATGAAAAACTCTTGATTGATTGCAGGCGAAAAAATTTCAATAGAGATGGTTTTTCTCGAGAATGGCCTAATGTCGTTTGCATGTCAGACAGTATTATTGAAAAAATAGATAAACTGTGGTGCCAATATACTGCACTTGAATTCATTTCGTCGCCTTCGAATAAGGTTAAGTTTTTAGTCCCGAATGAAGGTGCGGTTTTAAATAATGATTAACAAAAAAAGCCCTTGCTTGAGGGCTTTTTTTGTTGCGGAGAGGGGGGGATTCGAACCCCCGGTACCGGTTACCCAGTACGACAGTTTAGCAAACTGTTGGTTTCAGCCACTCACCCACCTCTCCTGACCAATTTGAATGCAAAAATACAAAAATTTCTTAATACAAAAAATTTTCGAGGTTTTTTGTTATGATTTTATTTACAAAAAAATAAGCCCACAAATTGCAGGCTTATTTTTGTTTATCTTTATTATCCTATTCTTCAGGAAGTAAAGCAACTTTATAATGCTTATTGAGATTGATAAATTTATTGAAAGCATCTTTCAAACTTGGAATTGTTGTATTTTCAATTAAATTATTATAATTAGCAAAATCTTTATCGCTAATAAATTCACTTTCGCAATCCATAATCAATCTCAACCAGTAGTTGTTTTCTTTTAAGTTTGTTTCGAGTTCTCTTTTTTGTTTTTCCTTAGCTTTTTGCAAATCAACATCATTCAAACCATCATTTTGCAGTGATTTGATAATATCAAAAATCTTAGCTGTAAGTTCAGCTTCGCGTTGTGGATCAGTGCTGAAGAAAATGTAAATCATATAGTTGCCATAAGGTTCTGCAGACATTCTCGGATAAGCTCCGATAGTATAAACTCCGGATTCTTTTTCTCTAATTTCTTCGAGCAAGCGAGTGGAGAGTATTTTACATATAGCATCAAGTTTCTGACGATTTTCCAGAGTATAGTCCATTTCGCCGGAGAAGATGATCATTTTAACACATTTTTGGTCTTTACCTTTATTTACTACCTTATCTACAGAAGTTTTTGGTGGTCTGATTCCTAAATCTCTATAGGTTTCATTTCTTTCAACAACCGGTAATGCTCCAAGATATTTTTCAATAAGAGGTTTATGTTTTTTTACGTCAATATTTCCGACAAAATAGAAAGTAAAGTTATTTGGATCGGCAAAACGTTGATTGTATATTCTTTTTATCATTCTTAAATCAGCATTATCGAAGGAGCTTGCATCGAAAGGTTTTTTACGAGGATGATAATTTGCCACAAGCCATGCTATTGTATCTTGCCATGCATTTTGAGGATCAAGAGCTGCGTTTTCATACATAGCTTTCTGTTTATTTATGTATGAATTGAAAGAAGACTCAACAATACGCGGCTTTGTAAAGGAGACATAAATCATTTGTAAAAGTGTTTCAAAATCAGACACAGAAGAATTTCCTCTCAAACCTTCGAATGTTTCAGCTATATATGGAGTTAAGGCAACATTTTTTCCGGCAAGATATTTATCCAGTTCTGCTTTATCAAAGTCTCCAAGTCCGCTTTCTTGAGCAACTTCTGTAGCAATGGAGGCATTAAAAACATCTTTATCTTCATATAATGAATTTCCACCTTTCGATCTTGCTTCAAAAAGAATTTCATCATCTTTGAAATTAGTGGATTTTACAACAACTTTAACCCCATTTTTAAGAATCCATGTTTCATAACCCATTTCTTTGTTTTTAATTACTTTGGATCCTTTTTTTGTTTTAGGTAGTTCTGAAATAAGAGGTTTGTCAACTACTTTATCAACATAAGGATCTACTTTTTCTTGACGAGTTTGATTATAGATTTTTAGCACTTCTTGTTCACTAGGTATTTTCACGCCTTCTTTTTCGGGGGCAATAACAACAATAACACAATTTTCATCAGGTGTTAACTTCGAAGCAAAAGCATTAACTTCGTCGAGTGTTATAAGTGGGATATATTTCTTTGCTAATTCATATTCATATTCAATACCGGGGAATGGATCATGCGGTGGAAGGAAGTTAGATTTGTATTCTTGTAAAAATTCTTCTGATTTACGTTTTTCTCTTTCGTTATATTGTTTTTCATACATTTTTAGTATTGATTGTTTTTCTCTTTCTAGTTCTGTAGCTGTAAAACCATGAACCACCATTCTTTGATTTTCGCGGACAAGAGCTTTCAACGTTTTTTCAACATCGTTATTCTGAATAATTCCAAAACTTATATACATAGATTTTGGTCCAATAAAATCAGTATAAGCAGCCATTGCCTGTGTAAATGGTGGGTTTTCGAGAAGAGTAAGTTCAGAAAGTCTTTTTGAAATCATTTGACTTACCAAAGCTGCAACCAGATCTTCTTTGTAATCTGCAACAGTAGTTTTTTGTTTACGAGGATGCTTGTAAAACATTTGAATCATGCTGATAGGAGCTTCGGAATCTGTTGCTACAGAAACAAGAGTTTCTTTATGGTCAGGAATTTCCGGATAAAATCTTTCACGAGGATTTTCTCTGGCAGGAATTTGACTAAATAAATCAATAACTTTTCTCTCCATTTCCTTTGCATCAAAATCCCCAACAATTATAACAGCCATCAAATCAGGTCTGTACCAATCTCTGTAGAATCTTCTCAAAGCCTCTGGATCGCAATTGTCAACAACATCCATAAGTCCAATTGGTAAGCGATCGGCATATATTGAATTATGAAAGATAACTGGTAAAAACTTACGTTGCATTCTATCCATAGCTCCTTGTCCCATTCTCCATTCTTCGTGAATTATTCCACGTTCTGCATTTATTTCTTCTGTTTCAAGGCTAAGTTGAGATGCCCAATCAAATAGTACGAGTAAGCCTTTATCAACAAATTCAGGTTTATCCATTGGAACCTTTATCCCATAAAAGGTTTCATCGAATGATGTATATGCATTAACTTCCGGACCAAATTTCATTCCCAAGGATTCTAGATAGTTTACTAATTCGTTTTTCGGAAAGTTTTTTGTGCCATTAAATGCCATGTGTTCTGTAAAATGGGCTAATCCCTGCTGATCATCATCTTCAAGAACTGAACCCGCATTAACACTTAAAGCAAATTCGGCTCTGTTTTCGGGATTTTTATTGGAACGAATATAATATTTCATCCCATTTTTTAGTGTCCCATGAATTACTTTTGGATCATTAGGTAATTTGTCGTTAAGTTCTAAACTCTGTGCAAATAAACTAGATATTAAAAAAATAAAACTAAATAAGAAAAAAACCTTTTTCATACTAAAACATATTTTGAGTTTACAAATAAAATTTTCTCAAAATTAGAAAGATAATTTATATTTAATAAATATCTCCAATTTTTTAACTTAAAAAAATGTTAATCTACAAGCTAAACTTTAATTTACTAAATAACATATTTATAAAAATATTATTCTTCTTTTGTAGATTACCTATGGCGATGGCGAAAACAAATTAACTGTTTGATATATGTTGTTAATATAATCAATATGGAATCGCAAATTTTTCTATATAAAAATTGAACGAAGTTTTCCAATAACGTTTCATCGGGTTTTCATAAGTTATTGCAGTTTTTAAGTTCAGAAAATCCCTGTAAACATGCTCCAAACTAGTGAACTTCCGCCATGTAAACTTTTGATTTATATTCTCTCGACTTAATGCATCAAAACTTCCTCGCCTGGTATATACAAAATAATCCCCATAAAACTG
>CALJNE010000078.1 GCA_937982115.1 uncultured Bacteroidales bacterium
TACTGCTTTAACTGCTAGTGCAACTGCAGGAAGCATTTTATGTAATGGTGGTACTACTACTGTTACGGTTTCTGCTAGCGGCGGTACTGCTCCTTATACTGGTACAGGAACCTTCACTGTCTCAGCAGGTACTCATAACTACACGGTTACTGATGCTAACGGGTGTACCGCTAATACTTCGGTAACAGTAACTCAACCTACTGCTTTAACTGCTAGTGCAACTGCAGGTAGTATTTTGTGTAATGGTGGTACTACTACCGTTACGGTTTCTGCAAGCGGTGGTACTGCTCCTTATACTGGTACAGGCACTTTCACCGTTTCAGCAGGTACTCATAACTACACGGTTACTGATGCTAACGGATGTACTGCTAATACTTCGGTAACAGTAACTCAACCGACGGCTTTAACTGCTAGTGCAACTGCAGGTAGTATTTTGTGTAATGGTGGTAATACTACTGTTACGGTTTCTGCTAGCGGTGGTAATGCTCCTTATACTGGTACAGGAACCTTCACTGTCTCAGCAGGTACTCATAACTACACGGTTACTGATGCTAACGGTTGTACCGCTAATACTTCGGTAACAGTAACTCAACCTACTGTTTTAACTGCTAGTGCAACTGCAGGAAGCATTTTATGTAATGGTGGCACTACTACTGTTACGGTTTCTGCTAGCGGTGGTACTGCTCCTTATACTGGTACAGGTACTTTCACCGTTTCAGCCGGTACTCATAACTACACGGTTACTGATGCTAACGGTTGTACTGCTAATACTTCGGTAACAGTAACTCAACCTACTGCTTTAACTGCTAGTGCAACTGCAGGTAGTATTTTGTGTAATGGTGGTACTACTACTGTTACTGTTTCTGCAAGCGGTGGTACTGCTCCTTATACTGGTACAGGTACTTTCACTGTCTCAGCAGGTACTCATAACTATACAGTTACTGATGCTAACGGTTGTACTGCTAATACTTCGGTAACAGTAACTCAACCTACTGCTTTAACTGTATCGCTTAATATTACAAATGCTAGTTGTCACGGAGAAACAAACGGAAATATTATTGCAAATGCCACCGGAGGTACATTCCCTTATCTATATAGTTGGAATAATGGACAATATGGTCAGATGATAAATAACTTAGCTGCCGGCACTTATACAGTTACTGTGACAGATTTAAATAATTGCACTGCGATAGCTTCCGGGAATGTCAATCAACCTGACCAAATTTATTTATTTTTATCTTCCCAACCTGCTCAGTGTGGTGGTAATGGAGGTGGATCTATAGCCTCAGTTATAGGAGGATCTTCACCATATAGTTATATCTGGTCAAACGGAGTTTCCGGCAATAATATTTCAAATGTTTCCCCAGGAAACTATTTTATTACCGTTATTGATTCAAATAATTGTACTGCAACACAAAATGTTACAATAAATACAGTCGGCTCATTAAATGTCTCAATTAGTGTTTTAAATCCTATTAGTTGTCAAGGATATTCAGACGGTTCTCTAAGGGCAAATGTGATTAATGGTATTGAACCATACAGTTATAATTGGAGTAATGGAGTTAATACTTCTATAAACAACAACTTATCCACTGGAACATATTTCGTAGTAGTTACAGATCAATGGGGATGTAATGGCAGTTCAAGTATGTTTTTAACAGAACCTACAGGAATTACTGTAAATGCTAACATCAATAATATAACATGTTACGGATATGCAAATGGCATAATTTCCGTTCTTGTTAGTGGAGGTTCAGGAAATTATTCATATTTATGGAATACGGGAAGTACTTCTTCAAATATTTCAGGACTAAATTCGGGAACTTATCAATTAACGATAGTTGATGGTGGTGTTTGTACGAGTACTTATTCTTTTGAAGTAACTCAACCCGAAGAATTAATTCTTTCTGCTGATGTACACAACATTAGTTGTTTTGGTAATGTTGACGGAGGAATTATTTTAACAGCAACAGGAGGTACATCACCGTATAATTATTCAATCTCCGGTAATAATAACAATATTAATGGAAATCCATTCAACAATCTTGCCGCCGGATATTATACGTGTTATGTAGAAGATGTAAACTTATGTTCAGATACAGTTGAAGTAATTATTTCCGAACCTGCTTCATTAACAGCTAATTTCTCATATTCAAATCCTAGTTGTATTGGAAATAACAATGGTGAAATTATTGTCAATGTTATGGGAGGCACCGAACCTTACCTATTTTCTTGGCAAAATGGCAGCCTTGATTTTAACGTTATTACAGGATTAACAGAAGGAATTTATAGTATTACCGTAACTGATAATAACAATTGTCATTTATATCTTCCGTCAATAACACTAACCGATGCTGCAGTTGATTGTTTGGTAATTCCCAATGCCTTTACGCCTAACGGAGACGGCATTAATGATACTTGGATTATTGAAAACCTAAATCTATTCCCCAGTGCTTATGTTTATGTCTATAACAGATGGGGACAAGAATTATGGGTAGGTCGTCCGGGGAATGAATGGGATGGAACATTTGAAGGAAAATTAATGCCGGTTGGAACCTATTTATATATAATAGAATTTTTTGACGGAACAACCCCTTATAAAGGTACGGTAACTATTATATATTAAAAGAAAAAACTTGTTTTTATTCATGGAGGAATTCTAAAAGTTCCTCCATTTTTTTGTTTAAGATAACGCTTTTCATCTTAAAGAAAATACATTTTTCTCTAATATGTAAGAATTCTTCAGGCATTCTTGATTGAGGAAATTTTTTCTTTCTTATTTTGATTATTAAATGAATTTATCTTTAGCTTTATGTTTGAAACTTTTTTATCATACGGGAAGAACAGAATTGTTTTTTCTTCTCCGGGCAACAAATCAAAATAATTATCACTAAAATACCCTGCACAATCCGAAACATCAAGTTCTAAAGATTTTATAAAAACTTCTGTCTTTAATTTTATTTCAAATTCATTTTTATTTTTTTTCACATTGTAATATAATTTCGGTTCTGGTAATTCTAAATATTTAAACTCGGGAACGACAAATACTCTACTTGTGATTTTCTGATTTTTATGATAATCATAAGCTTTAAATATAACATAGGAATTATGCTTATTCTGATGAAATTTATTATAAAAATCATCTGAGAATTTATAGTCAGTAGCTTTCATCATGTCAGCAATATTTACCACAGAATCTTCAAAGATTTTATTCCCTATATAATCATATATCTCGGCTCTAATCATCACCACATAAGATTCAAAATTTTGATTTACAAATGCCACATTTAAAGAGTCATGATAATAAAATGCCGATAAATACAAATTTTTAAAACTTCGAGCAGCATAATAGTATAATGCTTTGGGATTAAGATAATAATCTATTGCAGACCAAGATATAACAGGGTAGCAATCGTTAAACTGCCAGAAAAGAGTCCCCATACAGTAAGGCATCGAAGATAAATGAGCATCAAAAGCCATTTGAACACCTTCTGCTTGCATCAAAGCCGACAAATAAACATAATCCCTAAAATTATTCGGCATCTCAAAATATCTTTCTAAGTATTCTCGAATTGTTTGATATCCTTTTGGATGTTTCTGATGATTCAATAAATTTTCTGAATATAGGTACAAAGAGTCCTTTGGGATAAAATTCAACAATGAACTATAAATCGGAAATCCTTGAAAGCCATATTCACTCATAAATCTGCCGGTATTTTCGAAATAAGATTCAAAATTTTTCATTCCCCACCAAACTCCCCAATAATGTGAATCTCCGATTTGTAAGGATTGTTTATTTCCCCAGCCAAACGCAGGTGAAGTTGGAATATACGGTCGCGAATCTTCATTATTTTTTATTATAGTCGGTATTATTTTGTGAAACAGCTTATCATAATCATTCCATATTTTAACAGAATCCACTTTATTGATATTAAACTGTTTTTGCCAACCCCAGTCAAACCAAGCGTTACTGATTTCATTATTTCCACACCATAACACAACTGAAGGATGATTATAAAGCCTGTTAACCTGATATTCAACCTCATTACTAACATTATTTATAAAATTTTCATTAAGAGGATACATTGCACCTGCAAACATAAAATCCTGCCATACCATAATACCGAGTGAGTCACAAATTCTATAGAATTCATCATTTTCGTAATACCCTCCGCCCCAAACTCGTAACATATTAAATCCAGCTTCTTTAGCAAGATTCAGTAATATTTTGTAACGATTAGAATTATTTTTTCCGGGGAAATACTCTGCAGGTACCCAATTTGCCCCTCTTGCAAAAACAGGCTTACCATTTAGCATAAAATAAAATTTATTTCCTTCTTCATCTGCTTGATTTATCAATGCTATATCTCTTAAACCAAATTTGGTTTTAAAAGATTCCTTTCTAAATTTTGTACTTAACTCTAAATTCAAATCATATAAAAAAGGTTCTCCCATATCATTACACCACCACAATTTAGGATGGGGTATTTTAAATTCTATATTATACTCATCAACACCTTTCTCGATTTCAATCTTGTGAGTAATACTATCAAACAAATTTTTATCATTATAAATCTTCAAATGAGCGTTATAAAAGTTTTCTGATTCCACAACAAATTCTACATTAACAATTGCAAGGGTATCTGTCAATAATTTATGGCGGCATTTAACAGATTTTATGCGAAGTTTTTCCCACGAATTAAGATATACTTTCTTAAAGATGCCGCAAGTCTCTAATTCCGGAGCAAAATCCCAACCGTATTGGTAAGCAGATTTTCTAGTAAATACTCTATCGTCGGGAATAGCATAATATTGCTTAGCTTCTTCCTCATTGTATATTTTCGATGGAGTAAATATCACTAAAATTTCATTGTTTTTTTCTTTCTTAAGGCTATCAGGTATAGCAAAAATATGACATATAAACATGTTGTCACTTTTACCAATTTCCACATTATTAAAAAATACTGTAGCATAAGTATCAAGTCCTTCAAAAATCAATTCTAATTTGCGATTTATAAGATCATGAGGAATATCAAATGTTTTTTTATATTGCCATTCTCTCTGACTAATCCAATAGAACTCATTTTTATCAAATAATTGATATGGTGAGTTAATTAAGTTATTTGCATAAAGGTCGGTATGGATATTTCCGGGGACTTGAGCAGGAAACCATTCATTTTTTTCAGCATAAAAAAATTCCCAGCCATCGCTTAAATCAAGTTTTTTACGAGTAAGGTTTTGGTTACACGAATAAAACAAAACTAATACTAAAACCAAATTAAGGAAAAAGAAACGTTTTACATTTTTACTCATAGTTAATATATTGCTGAGTTAATAATCAACAAATATAGCACTTTTCTAAACTTTAAAAATTGTAATCTACTTTTGGAATAATCTAAAAGAATCGCTTATTGTCATAATAGCAAAAAAAAAGTCCGTTTTCACGGACTTTAAATTATTTGAATAAATCATAAAATTCTTCTTGTGTAATTTCTTTTAATTCAAGTTTTATCTGATCTGACACAAACTCAACGACTTTTCTTTCAAGGATTTGTTGATATAATTTTTCAACTTCGTCTTTGTTTTTAAGAATATCATTTGTATATTTTGTCAAATATTCTTCAGGTACATCATTGAGCCCATACATTCTAAACTGATTTTTTATCAGATTAGAGGCTTCGACATATAAATCATCAGGTTCTACCTTTATTTCATTTTCTTTGGCAATTTTACCTTTAATTAAACTCCATCTCAGATCGTCCAGAAAGTGAGAGAACTCGCTTTCAATTTGCTCTTCGGTTAATTCCTTATTGATTGTTTTGACCCATTTTTTGAGAAATTCTTCCGGAAGTTGAATTTCGGTTTTTGAAAGAAGTTTTTCTTTTATGTCAATCAATAATTTGTAATCGAGATTTTGTTTAAAGTTTTCTTTTATTTGTTCCTTTATTTTATTTTTAAACTCTTCTTCCGAATTTATTACTCCTTCACCGAAGATTTTATCATAAAGTTCCTGATTAAGTTCGGCTTCTAGAAAATCTTTAATTTCAAGAATTGTTAATCTAAAAACCGGATAAATGCCTTCGATGTCTTCTTTCTTTTGATGAAGGAATGCCGCAATTTCAGATTTATTATTTTCAAAAGCCTTTTCAATGTCAATATCAACAATTGTATTTTCTTCTAAACCTATCAAACTTTTCTTTATTTCTTCATCTTTTATATTGCTAATAAGTAAACTCGTTTTTTCAACAGAAATACCATCAGGATTTATTTCGGACTGTTCGTTTAGTTGAACAGCAGAAACGGTAATATTGGAGTTTTCACCTGATTTCTCTGCTTTAACAAATTCACCAAAACTACGACGATAAGAATTTATGGTTGACTCTAACATTTTATCATCAACAAGAATGTCGAATTTGTTTATTTTATCGCGTTTGGTCAGTTTAATTTCAAATTCAGGTTTTGGAGCAACATCAAACAAAAAAGTAAAGTTTTCCTGAGTTGTAATATCAATTTGTTCTTGTTTATCACTTGGTAATGGATCGCCGATAATGTCCATTTTTTCGTCTTCGATAAATTTCATTAATGATGCTCCGACGAAATGGTTCAATTCATCAATCAAAACTGCATTACCGTACATTTTTTTAATTAGACCAAAAGGTACGTTACCGGGTCTAAATCCGGGGACATTAGCTTTTCTGCGATACTCTCTTAATTTTTTTTCAACTGTTTCTTCAATGTCTGATTTAGCTACCTGAATTTCGATCGTTGCCGTTAAATCTTCATTTAGATTCTTTTTTATTTCCATCAAACTATAATTTAAACTATTACTTTAAACTTAAAAAAAACCGCAAAATGCGGTCTTTGTGCGGATGAAGGGACTCGAACCCCCACTCCTTTCGGAACCAGATCCTAAGTCTGGCGCGTCTGCCAATTTCGCCACATCCGCAAAAATTTCAGACCGCAAAAATAAGTTATTTTTTTGATAAAATAAACTTTATTTAATTTTTCTTAACACAATTATTTACAAATCTTCCATTGTAATTTTTGGTTTTTTAAAAATTTCCCAGACTGACACCAAAATAAACCGTACGAGGATACAATGGCCCGTATATATACGAAGGATCTCTGTCAATGCCTATGTCAAAATCTTTTTGATATGAATTGAAAATATTTTTTATCCCCGCATTTAAGGTCATACTTGCCCCGTTTAATTTAAAAGAGTACGAAATTTTTGCCCCCATATCAAAAAATCTACTTGTTGTCCTGAGTTCGCCGCCTTCCGGAATTTCTATTGTATTTCCAAAATAAGGTACAAGCATTTTTCCGGTATATGTTGCTGAGGAGTTCAAAGCGATTTGATTCGTAACATTATAATTCAGCACTGCAAAACCGTAAGAATTTGGAGTTCTAAAAAAGCGTCTCTCATCAAATTCCTGTTCTTCATCATAAAGGCTTCGCTGATAGGTATATCCACCTCTAAAATTAAATTTTGAAGAAGGAATTATTTTTAATTCCATATTTATTCCATAAACTGTGGCTCCGGCATCGGCATTTGTTCGTGTATAAATCACAACGCCATTGTCATCAGGTTCTCCAATATGATTGACAAAAGGATTATTTAATCTTGTGTAAAAACCCTCAATCAACAAATTAGTAAAAATATTTTTAAAATTTTTGGTATAGTCTGCCGAGAAAGTAAAAGAATTGCTTGTTTCTTGTTTTAAATCTGGGTCATTTCTATTTATTACCTGTCTTGCTCCGGAAGTTTCGATGTGCAGATCTTCGTCAAAAACTTGAGGAGCTCTAAACCCGCGAGAATAGCTGCCTCGTAGTTGTAAATTTGTTGTAGGAGTGAATAAAACATTAATTCTCGGACTAACAACATTTCCGGATATATTTGAATTTTCAATATTGTTTTTAACTGAATAATTATCGAATCTTGCTCCTCCCGACAATTTGAACAAACCAATTTTTCTGTCTAATTGCATAAAAGCTGAGTTCAAAACAAGGATTTGATTCGCAACTATGATGTCCGGAACGAACTCAATTTCGGGGTTACCATTTGAATCAAACGAAATATTATAAATATCAGGATAACCAAGTTTTTTATCTTTCAAAAAATCATCTGTTCGCTCAATTCCAAGTAATAAAGATGTTTTTTCTACATTACACTTATATTGTATCCCGCTTAATGTAGTTAATCCAAACGTTTTGCCATAATCGGAAAGTGAATGATTTGCTCCGTAATAGGAATCTCTCAAGATATGCTGTCCTGACGAATATACAGAGAACATGGATTCCGAATTTAGAAAAACATCCAAATTTAGAGAAACGGTATTTATATTATGTTCTGCCCCTTCAGTAATATCGGACATGTGCGGTAAATTATCAAAACCATTTCCACCGCGTCTATCTTCATTTATTGAAAAATAATCCAGAGAAATTTTTGTTTTTGAGTTAAACCTGTGAAAAGTTCTTGCCCCTATTGTATAATTTTTAGCCTGTGACAATTCGGAAAAATCATCTCCGTTTGCATCAAAATGTTTTCTATTCCGGCGATATCCATAGATTGAAAGCCCGGTTCTTGAATCCCCGGTAACAACTGTTGCATTCATTGATACATTATTTTCGATAGCCGGGTTTGAATAATTTTTATCTATACCTATTAATGAAGTATTTCCACCAAAATTAAAAGTATTGTTAATCGGATCTTTTAAAATAATATTTACAGTTCCGCCAATTGCATTACTGCCATATAAAGAAGAGCCGCCACCTCTTACAACTTCAATTCTCTCAATCATGTTGGCAGGAATTAACTCCAGACCATATACTCCTGCAAGTCCGCTAAAAATTGCTTTTGAATTTATTAATATCTGAGAATAAGGTCCTTCTAAACCATTCATTCTTAGCTGATTAAATCCACAATTCTGACAATTATTCTCAACACGCAAGCCGGATAAAAAATTTAGCCCTTCATTGATTGTATTTGTAGTTGTTACCTGCAAATCTTTTGAACTAAGCATACTAACAATGACAGATGATTCCTTACGACTAATCTCATTACGACTCCCCGTAACAGTAATTTCATTTAATCCCAGTACGTCTGGTTCAAGTTCAAAATTTATTTCGTATGTATTCCCCTGTTTAATTTTTACAGGAATTTCCTGAATTTTATATCCCAAAACTCGTGCTACTACAATATATTCTCCTTCAGGCACATTAAATAATTTATAATGTCCAGTTTCATCTGTTGAAGTGCCTATGGTAGTATTCTTAATATAAACATTTGCATAAGCAATATGCTCCCCATTTGCAATAACATGTCCTAAAATATGGGCGTCACTCTTTTTTTGAGCTAATCCAAACGATGCAGTGAAAATAATCACTACAATAAAAATAATTATTCTCATTTTTTGATTTTTTAAAATTAAACTTCACAAAAATATCTCTCAATAAGCACTTAAAGTACGAAGATATTTTTATGCTGCGGGCGGTCCTCGTTTATAAATTTTAGTATGGTAATTTTCTAAAATATTAAAATTAGGTAAAACAAACTTTCTAAGAATTAACTCTTCAGTTCTAAAATCTAATTCTGCACAGTTGTTAAACAAGTAACGATCATTATAACTGTTTAACCAGTTTATAAGTTTTATTTCGTGATTACTGTGTTTATGATTTGGTGTGGTTGAAAAATCAAGATTTTTGATTTTATAAGGATGAGAATGTACAATAACGCTTCCATCAGGTAAAATATGTGTATGTAGAAACAATGGTTTATTTATCAACAAACCAATAAAAATCACAAGTAATATTTTGCCAAATGTTTTTCTCATAAATTTAATCATGCAAAAGTAAAAACTTTTTCAACAATTTAAAATATTTCTAAATAACTAAAGCCAATTTTATAGTTAAAACAAAAATTTACATGCTTTTCGATTTATGTATGGGAGCAATTTCGTTAGAAATAAAAAAATGAATTTAATATAATAACCAGCAAATTATAGACTAAATTTTGATTAAAAACTCTGCCTAAGCCTTGCTATTATTATGTTTGAAAATTTATTTCACACAATTTTGATATTTATATAACAGTATTAGTAAAACGAAATATAAAACTTATTCACTTTAATTATCTTAAAATTATTAGATAAGCTCTGTTTATATGAAAGTTTCTTTAATCAATTTGCAGATTATTTACCCTCAATCCAATTTATTATTTTTGGATCATCAGGTTTAACTCTTGGGCTTATAACATCAACTAGATACCCATTTTCATCTATAAGGTATTTTTGGAAATTCCACTGAACTGTTGAAGAAGAAACTCCGTTTAACTTTTCATCTGTAAGAAATTTATAAACTGGATGTTTCTTTTTTCCAGAAACAACAACCTTTGACATCATTGGAAATGTTACTCCATAATTAACAGTGCAGAAAGTTAATATTTCTTCATTTGTTCCGGGATCCTGATTCAGAAAATCATTTGATGGAAATCCAACAATTACAAAATTCTGATCTTTGTATTTTTCGTAAACTGCTTGCAAAGCTTCGAATTGTTGAGTTAAACCGCATTTTGAAGCAGTATTTACAATCATAACTTTTTTGCCTTTCAGTTCTGCGAAAGAGAAATCATTACCATTTATGTCTTTTACAGTAAACTTATGTATTGACTTCGGATTGGTTTTAGCTTTATCAACTTTCTTTTGAGCAAACAAACCAAAACAAAAAAACATTCCAATAAACATAATTGCAATCTTTTTCATAATTACTATTTTTTGTTACTTAAACAACTTACTTATTGAAATGTTTATTCAATTGGCAAAGAAATAGTAACCAGAGTTCCTTCGCCTTTATTACTCTGAATTTGTATTGTCCCGCCATGTTTTTCGACCAATTCTTTGGAGATAAGTAATCCCAAACCACTGCCTTTTTCTTTTTCAGTTCCTATTGTTGTTTTGTATTTATCCGGACTGAAGATATTATTTAGTTGTTCTTCATCCATACCTACACCAAAATCCCGTACCTTAATTACAATATTATCCTTTTCTTTTGAAGTTTCAACTACAATACTTTGTCCTCTGAAAGAGAATTTTACAGAATTCATTATTATATTTCGGAGAACTATCTGGAACATTGTGTAATCCAGATTAACTTCAATATCAAACTGAGGGTTGAAAACAATTTCTACTTCTTTATTTTTAGATGTAATTAAACATAAATCAATAACTTTTATAATAGATTCATTTAAAGAGAATTTCGTTTTTTTAACAACTATTTGTTCAGTCTGGCTTAACGACCACTCCAGCAATGATTGCGTAAGATCATAGATTTTATTTGATGCTAAATTAATTGCTCTGGATGTGGCTTCTAATCTATCATAATCCTTATTTTGAATATATTTCAACTGTATATCGCTTGTCCCCAACAGACTATTAAAAGGGCTCCGCAAGTCATGGCTAATTATTCTGAAAAGTTTATCTTTTGTTTTATTGGACTCCTCTATCTTTTTATAAAACTTTATCATGTCTCCTTTAAAATATGAAACCAAAACATACACAATAAAGAAACAAATCAAATATATAAGGTGAATCGTATCTATTTTGAAACTACCGTCGGAGACCATCATAGAATGATATCTCAGCACAAAAAATGCAATAATATACAATGTAAACTGAAAGTTTTTCCTCCATCCGTCAAAAAGAAACAAAGGCAAAATTGACATTGGGATTAATATATGCTCAGTTTGACGGAAAGTATCATAAAAAAAAATACAAACTAAAAATGTGTAAATCGGGAAAACTGATGAAATATACAACATATTAAATTCATGGGACTTTTTATGTTGTAAATACAGACTAAAAGCAGGTGTTACAATAATTAGAATAATATCAATAAAAGCAAGCCAATATTTTTCCTGAAAAATATTTAGAAAGAAAAATAGAATTAAGAAAAACGTTGCGCCCAAAACAATAACATTGATCAATCTGTATTTTCTGGCACTTAAATAAGGAATATTTGGATCAATTCCAAAATTTGCTATTTTTTGAAAATAATAATTAATATTTTTAAAAAAATTCCGCATACACTAATCAAAATTCAAACTTAAAAAATAAAACCATTTATTCAAAGCATAAAATATAATTTTTTAAAGATAATATATAAATATTAAATAAGAAAAAACCCACACGCAACCGGCATATATAACATTTCAGTATCTTATTATGCGGTAAGATTGAGAATTTATAAGTATATTTAGTTTCAAACAATTATCATAAACATAATCTTCAATTATTTCCGGCCATTCTATAAAACAGTAATCTCCAGAATCTAAATACTCTTCAAATCCAATATCAAAAACTTCTTTTATGCTTTGCAATCTATAAAAGTCAAAATGATTAATTCTTATATTTTTATTTTTATATTCGTTTACAATTGCAAAAGTTGGGCTTGTAATATTATCATTTATTCCCATGTATTTGCAAACTTGTTTTATTAAAGTAGTTTTCCCTGCACCCATTTCACCATAAAAAAGAACTGTTTTGTATCCATTATGTAAGATATAATTTGCAAGTTCTTTAGCGAAATTATCCAGATCCTCGAGATTTTTTATTGTTATTTCAGCCATGTTACTTTAATTTTGATTTCAACTTAACAACCGGAACAATCATTTCCTGTAATGAAACTCCTCCATGCTGAAATGTTTCGCTGTAATATTTCACATAATGATTGTAATTATTAGGATAAACAAAAAAATCCCTATTCATGGCAAAAACGTATGTTGAACTTATATTATTTTTAGGAAGATATATTTCAGCAGGATTAAGAATTTCGAACACCTCTCTGGGATTGTAACTTAAGTTTTTTCCTTGTTTATATCTAAGATTTGAGGTTGTAGTTCTATCTGCAACAATTTTCACCGGGTTTTCAACCTGGATACTTCCATGGTCAGTACTTATTATTAAATCAATATCAAAATTTGCGAAAACTTGCAATAATTCCATTATTAAAGAATGTTCGAACCATGATTTGGTAAGAGCTCGATAAGCAGAAGTATTTGCAGCAAGGTCTTTTACAATTTTTTGATCTGTTCTTGCATGAGAAAGAGCATCAATAAAATTCACAACTATGCATATAAAATCTTTATTTATCAAGGTTCTGTAGTTATCTAACAATTTTTTGGTATAGTTTATATCTATGATTTTTTCAAATGCTAAATTACTTTTGATACTAAACCTCTGAATATATTTTTTAAGCATTTCTTCTTCATAAAGATTTTTGCCTCCTTCTTCGTCATCATTTTTCCACAATTCCGGATAAAGTTTATCTATTTCTGAAGGCATCAGACCACTGAACAATGAATTTCTTGCATATTGAGTTGCAGTTGGAAGAATAGAATAATACAAATCTTCCTCAACCACAGTATAATAATTTATTAACATTGGCTCAATGATCTTCCATTGGTCATATCTCAAGTTGTCTATCAACAAAAAAACAGTTTTACGATTTTCTTTCAAAGAAGGAAAAACTTTTTCTCGCAAAAAATTTGGAGATAATAAAGGTTTGTCTTCGTTTTTTATATTGAACCAGTCTTTATAATTCTTCTTTATAAATTTCGAGAAGTTATTATTTGCTTCGTTTATTTGATATTGAAGAATTTCGTCCATTGCCTTATCTTGCGAGTTTTCCAATTCAATTTCCCAAAAAGTGAGGCGTTTATAAAGTTCTTTCCATTCTTCATGGCTTAGTTTTTCATTGATTTCCATTCCTATTTTGGAAAACTCGGTCTGATATTTTGATGATATTTTTTGGCTTACAAGTTTTTCTTTATCAATATATTTTTTCAGCACAAGTAATATTTGATTTGGATTTACCGGTTTTATAAGGTAATCACTGATACTTGAGCCAATGGCTTCGTCCATTATATTTTCTTCCTCGCTTTTTGTAATTAATACAACAGGAAGATATGGTTTAATAGTTTTTATTTTTTCGAGAGTTTCAAGCCCTGTTAATCCGGGCATGTTTTCATCGAGGAAAATTATGTCATAATCGTTTTGTTCAACCATTTTTATGGCATCAGAGCCATTAGTAGCGACATCTACCTTATATGATTTTTGTTCAAGGAACATGATGTGAGTTTGCAGCAAATCAATTTCATCATCAGTCCACAAAATTTTGATGGGCTTAGTATTCATAAATATTGTATGAAATTTTAATAATTTTCTTTATAAAACTGCAAATATTCGTTTAGGTTTCGATTTTTTTGCAATTTTTTATAGTTTTCAGCAGATATTACAAAAATCCTGTAATTAACGTTTTTCAGCAAATCAAATACATCTGTACTGTTTGCAATCATTTTAGAATAATTAACTGCCTGACGTTTATTATTGAATGTTCGAACTGTAATTATCTCAAAGTCATTACTGAATGGAACATTTATTACATTGAATGTTCTCATACTAAAGGTGAAAATATTGAAATTTCTGATTTCAAAACTAAGTCTTTTTATGTCAACATCTTTTGCATTTACATAAATAGCATAATAATGTTCAACATTTTCCTCATAAACATATGATTCTTTTTCTGTTAACTGAATTGAAGGAGATGTATCATCATCAGATTTAATTTCGACATTAGGACGAGTTTTCAATTCTGCAATCAATTCATCAATATTAGTTGCTCCAAGATAAACAAGAATATTTTGAGCTGCAGTGGAAAGTTCATGTTGTGGATACTTTTTAATAAAGTCAATCAATTCCTGTTTAAATAAATCAAGTTCGCGTGTTCTACCGGTAGTAAGGATTTTTAAAAACTCAAAATTCGGCACAAGCTTACTATCGGGATTCTCTGCGATAAAATTATTTACATTTCTGATTACATTATTATACCGGCTTGCCATGTAATCATCGTAGGTAGTAATGTAAAGTTGTTCATCTGCTCTGCGTTTAGCTTCAACCTCATTCACATAATTGGGATTTAAAAGCAGTTTTGCATAATTTGTGTCAGGGAATTTTGATATAATGAGATTCTTATATTTTTCAGCTTCAGCTTCATTATTGATAAGTTTATTCAATAAATACAAGTTGTAATATGACTGCAATAAATATTCATTATTCGGGAATCTTTTATTCAATTCTTCATAAGCTTCAATGGCAAGTTTATAATCTGAAAAACGATCTTTATAAACTCTACCCATATTAAACAAGGCTTCTTTTATTTTTTCGTTAGAAGCTTTCATTGCAGAATCTGTTAATGGAATATCTTGTAAATAGTATTGTCTGTCTTTGGGATTTGAAAATCTTTTTTGATTTGAAGAAGCCGTTAGGGTATCACTCGAATCAGCAGGTCGGTCGCTTTCGCTTTCAATAATTGACTTATTTTTTCGTCTCCAATGATCTTCGTTTTTACGGTTGCCCCATTTTTTGGTAAACTCATTTTTACCAAACGACAATTGCGAGGGATTATAAAAATACCATGCCCCTCCTGAAGGTGCTCTTACATTATTCATTGTATTGCCTCGTTGTTGATCGAAAAGCATGGAATTTATCTGTGCCTGTTGTTCTTCTTCACGTTGTCGTGTTTCTTCAACAATAATATCCTGGATTATTTTATCAATAATTTTAAATCTTTCTGCCTCAGACATCCTTGATAATTTCTGAACGCTATCTTCGAATTCAACAACATTGGTGTATTTTACCAATTCATTAAGATTTACTGAAGTGATTTTTATTTCATCATAATTCGGATATTTCAAAGGTAAAAATGCCATACAAGAATCATAATAGAGTTGAGCATTCTTGTAATCTTTTCGGGAAAAATAAATCTCACCAAGACGGAGACAGGACAAAGCTTTTTGATTATTGTTAGAAATACTGGTTGCTGAAGAAAGACGATAATTCTTAATTGCTTCGTTAATGTTATTATTTCGGTAATCTAATTCTGCCAATGCAAAATAAATTTGATCGCGATACTCAATATTTTTATCATCTTTAAGCATCTTGCGAAGTTTTTTATAAACTTCTTTGCTTCCTTTGGAGCTTCCGGCATAACATCTTGCCATATTAATTCTGGCATTAAATTCCATTTCGTAGCCGGGATTTTTCTTTGCTACAATCTCGTACAATTCCGATGCTTTTTGAAGATTTCCCTTTTTCTCGTAAATTTGAGCAAGTATAAATGTGTATCTTAGTTTTTCTTTTTTCTTTTTAGTTTCGTTTATTGCCTTTACAAGTTTTGGAATTGCATCATCATACATTTTTTGTTTCAAATAGAAATCTGCATAAATCGCATTAAATTGTCCTAAAAGCTTTTTTGGAAATTCTTTATCTGCTTCGATAAAATCCAGAGTTTCTTTGGCTGCTCTGAAGTTTCCACTTTCAGAAAAAGTTCTTACCTGATATAAATATGCTACATATTTTGTTTCAAGCTCAGGGAATTGTCTTATTACATAATCAAAATTATTACGAGCCTGCGTATAATCGCGTTTTATAAAATAGCTTTTTCCCATTAAAAGATAACAATCATCAATCCACTTGTTGAACTCATTTTTTTTGTAAAATTCCTGTTCCTTTTTGCTTGGATTATCGCTTAGCTTAGGCTTTTTGGTAATGGAATGATATTTTATTCCTTTTGAGCATTTTTGAATAGCTTTATCCATTTCGCCTGATGCAGAGGATGCTAATTCTTCTTTACTATCAATAAAAACTGACAAAATATCAGTATAATCATCCGTATTTTGGCTGTAGATTCTGTTTAATCCTCTTTTATATGCTTCATTTGCATTAAAATAAATATTATATTTTAATGTTGTATTATGATATGCACGATTAAGAGGAGCGTTTTTCTCCGTCGAACAGGATATAGCAAAAAACACTATTGCTAAAACTATATAAACTCTTGTCTTCAATTTTTAAGCTTTTTTTGTAAAACTTAATTTTTTAATTTTTATTATTTTTAAATCACTCAACTGTTACGGATTTAGCAAGATTTCTAGGCTGATCTACATTACAACCCCTCATTACTGCAATATAATACGAAAGTAATTGCAATGGTATTACAGTTAATAAAGGTGATAAGGCAAAATCGCATGCAGGAACTTCTATAACAAAATCAGCAAGGTCTCTTATTACTGTATCTCCTTCAGTAACGATGGCAATAATTTGTCCTTTTCTAGCCTTAACTTCCTGGATATTTGAAACGATTTTATCATAAGATGGATCTTTAGTAGCTAAAACAATTACCGGCATTTTTTCATCTATCAAAGCAATCGGACCATGTTTCATTTCAGCTGCCGGATATCCTTCGGCATGGATATACGAGATTTCTTTTAGTTTTAAGGCTCCTTCAAGAGCAACCGGGAATAAATAACCTCGACCTAGATACAGTGCATTATTTGAGTCCTTAATTTTTTCTGCAATTTGTTTAATGTATTCGGCTTTTTCGAGAATTTTCTCAATCTTATCAGGGATAAGATAAAGTTCTTCAACCAAATCTTCAAATTCTTTTTGTGTAAGATTTTTATTTGCTAATCCCAGAGCCATTGCCATCATAGTTAGAACTGTAACCTGAGCAGTAAAAGCCTTTGTTGAAGCCACTCCAATCTCAGGACCTGCATGTGTATAAACACCTGCTACTGTTTCGCGAGGAATGCTGGAACCAACAACATTACAAATACCAAGGACAATTGCACCTGCACGTTTCGCTAATTGAATTGCGGCTAAGGTATCTGCAGTTTCTCCGCTTTGGCTTATTGCAATTACTATATCTCCCTTTTTAATAACCGGATTTCGGTATCGAAATTCAGAAGCATATTCTACCTCTGTAGGGATACGAGTAAATTCTTCAAACAGATACTCTCCTACCAAACCGGCGTGCCAACTGGTTCCGCAAGCCACAATTATAATTCTATCGGCATTCACCAAATCATTAAATACATTGAACAAACCTCCTAATCGTAAAAATTTAGACTCAAAATTTAGTCTGCCTCGATATGTGTCTCGAATTGAGCGAGGTTGTTCATAAATTTCTTTTAACATATAATGGTCAAAGCCATTTTTTTCAATTTGATCGAGACTTAAATCTAACTTATGAATATTTGGAGTTTGAGGGACATTTTTTATGTTAATTAAGTTAAGTCCGGAATCGCTTAAAACAGCTATATCATCATCTTTCAAATAGATAACGCTATTTGTATATTCTACTATTGGAGAAGCATCAGAGGCGATAAAGTATTCCTGATCACCAATCCCCACAACAATAGGACTTCCTTTTTTGGCAGCAATAAGTTGTTTTGGAACATCTTTACATAAAATTAAAAGTCCATAAGCACCTTCCACAATACTTAGAGCATTTCTTACTGCATCAATACATTTTTGAGGGTTAGCCCCTTCCTTAATATAAAAATATTCAAACAGATTAGCCAAAACTTCTGTATCGGTCTGGCTTTCAAAAACATAGCCTTCTTTTTCGAGTCCGGATTTTAGTTTTGTATAATTTTCAATTATTCCATTGTGAATTATGATAAAATGTCCATTCATTGAACGGTGTGGATGGGCATTAATATCATTAGGTTCGCCATGCGTTGCCCAACGTGTATGCCCGATTCCGATATTACCCGAATAGTCAAGATTTTTCACTAAGACCTCTAAATCAGAGACTTTGCCTTTGCATTTATAAATTCTTGGATTTGTTCCACCCATAGCTATGCCGGCAGAGTCATAGCCTCTGTATTCGAGTCGTTTCAAACCCTTAATTATTATGTTATAAGCCTCACGTTGTCCAATATATCCTACAATACCACACATAATTTATAATATTAAAATGCTGAATATAATAATCGTAATTTCATAGATTTTTCATTACTGCCTGTTCCATATATTACACACCTGTATGGATATGTTCGGTTGTCGGTTGCAAACAAATAAAGTCCATAATCTTCTGTTCTATTAACAAGCTCTTGAATATGAAAAGGAATATTGAAAATATATTGATAATTTGTTTTATTCAAATCGCCACCGAAATGTGAATTATTTATTTTATAGTCGGTTACAAAATCATAAGTACCATCGGATTTTATTTTTACAAGAGTTAATTTCGGTGGTGCAGCAAATTTTGGTTCTACAGATTCGACTTCAACGTTTATTAATAGTTGAGCTCTATTAATTGCAAATATCCCATTAGTAAATTTTTGAGAAACTTCAGGAAAATTTATTTTAACCTTAAGCCCCGCTAAACTTTGTATAAAGCAAAATTCATGTAATTGCGTGCTATCCTGAATTGCTGTCTTTACGCGTTCAGAAGCGGAAGAATAATCATGTTCAAACATGTTAATTATTGCACACTTATTATTTATCAGGAAACTAAAATTAAGGCTATCGTTATAAGTCAAAACCATATTTGATTTGTTGCTCAACAAATCAAATATATAAACTGCTCCTCCTTGAGTTACGTTTTCTGTAGTTACATAAAGTCCATTAAAAAAATCAACAAATTTATCGTTATCAACAAAGTTTGGTTTATTGGAAGGATTAATAAATTCATCTATTAGTGATTGTGGCATTTGGATTTTAACAAGTGTATCTGCTGGATCAACTACTAATTGAGCTTGAGATAAAAATTCGATTTCATTTGGGGCGAATGAAAAATTGTCATAATAAGTAGAATCAGCATAAATTTTCTTTTTTAATCTATAAACTTTAACAATTTGTGGGGTAAGTGTATCACCATAATTTGCTTTATATCTTAGTCGCAATTCAAGACTATTTACTTTTTGTACATTAGAGAAATCAACATTTGCAGAGGATAATCTGATGTGACAAGCAAATGATGCTTTAGTGAAACCAAACTCAGGATCAAAAAACGATCCTAATGGAGATAAAGTCCTTCTGTCTGTAGTTATTTTTGTATCTCTAAGAGTATAGCTATCTACATTTAACGTATCTGCAAAAAATTCAAATCTATCACTTTCGGGTAAGATATTTAATCCTATTATTGAATTCTCATCAGAACAAGAACTAAACAGTATTATAAAAACAAAAGATAATACTGAGACAATTTTTTGGACACTAATAGTAATTTTCATTTCAAACGATTTTCTAATAATCTGGTATAAAACTCATCGTATTTCTCAACGTAATTTTCTTCACTTTGGTATTTTAAGAAAGGTTTTCCTGAATTTTCTATTTCTGATAATAATTCTTCATCAGGTTTTTGGGTCCCCTGAATAATTGCATCAGAATATTGGAAAGCAAATCTGTTAACATTTTGCCAGGTTGGTTCTGTCAAAACCTTAAGATCATCTTGTTGCACAGAGCCTTCCAACAATTTATTTGGTAATTGTGGATCAAGAGTTTTCTTAAATCGATCATTATAGAAAGAATAGACAATTTTGAAATCATGATCAAAAATAGGATCATTATGGTAAACTTTACGCAAGTAATAAGGGAAAAAAGCAGTAAACCATCCATGACAATGGACTATATCCGGTGCCCAACCCAATTTTTTTACTGTTTCCACAACTCCTTTTGAATAAAAAATTGAACGTTCATCATTATCCGGAAAATCTTTTCCATTCTTATCAGTAAAAACAAATTTGCGTCCAAAAAAATCATCATTGTCTATAAAATAAACCTGCATTCTTGCCGGTTGTATAGAAGCAACTTTTATTATTAATGGATGATCCGTATCGTTTATTACTAGATTCATCCCGCTTAATCTTATAACTTCGTGAAGTTGATGACGTCTTTCGTTTATAGATCCAAATTTAGGAATAAAGGTTCTGATTTCCCGATTTCGTTCCTGAATCTTCTGGGGCAAAAAACGACACATCTTAGATACTTCTGTTTCAGGAAGAAAAGGCATTATTTCTTGAGTAACATAAAGAATTTTTAATTTCATACCTATTATAATTATTTAGGACACAAAAATATAAAAATAATTTTATATTTCCATATATCTATTCCTTAACGTTTTTCTAAATAAAATATTATAATTCTTTTCTAACTTAATATCTCCAAATGCTTTATTTTTTTTATTTGCATCAAAACAAAAATCAGTATAAATCTTTTTTTAACCCTTCTAATTAAAAAAATTAAATGAACTTTTTCATAAGATTCATTAATTCATAAAAATATAATCTCGACAATTTTTAATACGGTATTGCTAATTCTTCAATTAAATACTTATAAGTAGTTTTCCAGTATCGTTTTATCGGATTTTCATAAGTTATTGAAGTTTTTAAGTTCAGAAAATCCCTGTAAACATGCTCCAAACTAGTGAACTT
>CALJNE010000079.1 GCA_937982115.1 uncultured Bacteroidales bacterium
TTTGATACAACTACAGTATAATTTCCGCTTGTGTTTGCAACGTAGGTTTGAGAACCTGCAACTCCATTCCACTGATAAGAACTGAAACCTGCACCTGCATCAAGAGTAACTGTTCCGCCGCATTGTGTAATATCGTTTCCAAGATTTACTGTCGGAACAGGATTGATGTTTGCAGTTACCGGAGTTCGTACACTTGAGCATTCTACAATATACTCTACCACCCAATTATAAAAATAATAGTAATAATTCAGATCACTTGCAGTGTTTCCGGTAATACTTAATACTCCATCCAGAGCATAAGGATATGAGCCTCCTGTTTGATTTCTATATAAGTTCGGGCTTGCCGGACCTAATAATTTTAAACCATTTCCGGCAGGTACATTTAAGTTTAGTGTTATTGTTGATTCACCGGCAGGTACACTCACTGTAACAGATTGAATCAAATTATCGTTTGCATCTTTGAGACTAAATGTGCGATTTCCTGCAGCTCCGGCATAAACTTTTACAGTTTTCAAAACGAATGGAATTGAAGCATTAAATATTAATCCATGAATATTTGTATTTGTAAAATATCCGCCTGTACCTATTGTATTATTAGGAGCTCCGGCATTTGCAGTTTGAGTAGTTTCTAAAACAGAAGCAACGTATAAATTAGTAGTATTGAGGAATAAATTTGAATATGATGTTCCGGTAGTAATTAAGTTTCCACTTGTTGGTGCATCATACCATTTCAAAGTACCGGATCCTGAAGCTGTTAATGTTAACATTGCTTCTCCACAAGCACTTGCTCCTGATGTAATTGGAGCATCTGGAATATCTATAGTTACAAAATTTGTCTTGGTTTCAGTATCCGAACCATAGTTATTCGTAACTGTTAAAGATACTGTATAAGTTCCTGAAGCAGCATAAGTATGTACAGGGTTTTGTTCTGTAGATGTTTGTCCATCGCCAAAATTCCAACTCCATGTATCAGCATTTGTTGACAAGTCAGTAAAACTAACTACTGAAGAACAAAAAGCAGGTCCTGAAGCTGTAAAATCAGCAACAGGTGGATTTGTATTCGGATTAACAGTTATGTAATTTGTTCTGGTTTTTGTATTCGATCCTGCTCCATTAGTAACTGTTAAGCTTACAGTATATGTCCCAACAGCATTGTATGTATGAACAGGATTTTGTTCTGTTGAAGTTTGTCCATCTCCAAAATTCCAGGACCATGAACCGGCATATTGAGACTGATCGGTAAAGGTAACTGATTGTCCCTGCATTATAGTTGTAGGATTTCCAACAAAGTCAGCAATTGGTGGATTAGCAGCTGTAGGCACAATATTTTCATTAATATAAGGAGATCTGTTCTGTTTTGTTCCAACAATTGTATAAGCATCGCCTGTCATTGCAGGGAATGACAAAGTAACACTATTACCTGACCCACTCCATTTTGCATCTAACAAAGTACCATTTTTCGAAATGGCTACATAAGAATAAGGTTCTACTGTTATTACCATACTTGTAGCACCTTGCATTGGATTTGTAAAACTTAAGCTTAGTGGTTCCGGTTCGGTCATATATGGTATCAAAGATGGGTCTCCGGATACATGATAAATTTCCCAGTAGTATTGCTTATAACCGGAAGTACTTGACTGAACTGCAAGATTTCCAACATGTACCATTTGTCGGCTACTGTAAAACCAGTTAGAATAAGCCTCACCATGAGTATGCCAGGAAGCATCATACACTCCTAAGCCGGTATTTGAATAGTTATGATTTGGAACATTAGCTTGAGTAATAGCCAATGAAGTTAATCCAATTCCCCAGTAAACATCTTCGTTCCAATAACTGTAATTTGTAGTTCCAATATAGCCAACTGCTCCTTCGTTTTGGGCATACATAACCATTTCACCAAAGGCATCGTCTTGATTAAATTGGAACGACAAACAACAGTTTCCAATCATAAAAGGATATTTATTAACATTATTCCAGTTTGCAATATTGGATCTTCTAACTGCAGGATCTGACCACCCATCATGGTTACAATGTGCAGTGTAATTAGCAAACCCTAAGCCTGCTCCTATTTTATTATTAATATCAGTAGAAGCTCCTGAGTTAGCAGATGACATTACGTTATAAGGACCACTTGTATATGTGTGATAATAAGCATAGATGTTAGAAAATCCGTTTGTGGTATTATAATAATTATTTATACCATAAAGAATTGTCCCATCACCGTGCGATTTTGCATAAGTAGCATCTACTCCGGCAATTAACATACACTTATTTAAATACGAGCCATCGGGAATTGTGTATTGTTCATAAGGGAGGATTTTATTCAGTGCATTTTGCAATTCTGTTGTTGAATTGGCAGATATACGCCCATAATACAAATCAGGTAAATAATCAGTTCCTTGAAGTGTTGCAAAATATAAGTCTGTAATGTGAGATGTACCTCCAGAACCGGTGTTTTGTGAAGCAAAGGCGGGTATGCTGTATGTACCGCTATGGTCTCCTATAATCAAAACATATAATGGAGCCGGGTCCGAAGAGGTTCCTGCATTATAAAGATTTTGTAGATATGTCTTTATTGTAGTATTAGTTGTACCTGTTGCAACATAGTATTCAATAACATTAAATCCCATTTTCTTTTTCCATTGAACAAATGGCTGTAAAGTGGTTTGAAAAGCGGTGTTTGCAACAATAACATATTTTAAAGGAGCAGCATAGTTAGAAAAAGCATCTTTTGTTGCAGGCGGAATGAAATTCATCAAAATGCTGTAATTACCATCAAATTGAGGTGTATAATACCTGTTTTTCATTTCCTCCGTCGTGGACAAATCTGCATTCAGAAAAACTATTTCATAATCCAGATTGTTATATACGATCAAAGTATTATCAACAGGATTGTAATGCCATGGGCGAATTTCCACTCTACCAACCCTAACACCTCTCATGTAACCGTAAATTTCGGGTTTAATCAAGGGATTGTCATCAAACTGATTTGTGTTATAATAATCTTGATCAATTACCCATACTTTTTCGGAATCAGGAGTACTTTTGCTGTACGAAGGCTGAACAGGTTCAATCCTAGCAATCCCGTAATCGTTAAGATTTATCACTTCTTCGGTATATGCTTTAATATTTACTTGAATTTCCGCACCATAAGGCACCTCAATTAAGCGGCTGATAACAGGGAGGTTTGGTTTACCAACTTCTGATGAAGCAATCATCCCCTCAACCTGCAAGGTTGAAAACTCTCCATTAACCGAATTTTGTCTTACGAAATTTAAGTCACTTACAGAAACAATTGCTGTAAAATTAGTTGGACTTAAAGATTTTAAACGATTTTCTGTTACAGCCCCCGTCAATGGGACTCTTACTAAATCTTGTGCAATCGCCATTAAGGCAAATAACACAGAAAAAACAAAAAGTACTAACTTTCTCATAAAATCTATTTTTAGTTATTAAATAAAATGCTTTTAAACATTAGCTAAGACCTCGTTATACCATTTTTAGTTGCATAAAAATATAATAATAATAATTTATTTATGAACATTGGAAAATATTTTAGACTATGTAATAAAGTCTTTTCATAAGAATAAATATTTATTGTATTTCATTCTTTTATAACACACTAATTAAAATTTATGTGTTTTCTAATTTTACAGTATAAGAAAAGTTTTATATTAAACAAATATTATTTTTTCAAATATATTTGTTATTTAGGTAATTTTAATTTTAAATCGCAATAGGTTTCATAAACATAATGACATGGCTTTTCACATCCTATTCGAAAAAATTGAGTTTTTACTTTTCTGTCATTAACAACAAAATATTTCTTCCCTGAACGTTTGTAAATAGCAACAATCGAATACATGTAATCCGGTTCAACCTGTATCCAGTATTTATTTTTATCAGCTATTCCTTTAATAAAAATTTCCGAATCAAAAGCATCACCACTAAAAACAATAAATTCAACTGTTTCCATTCCCTCTTTCATGTTAAAATTCAAACACAATTCAACCAACTCTGGTTTTTCTTCAAAACAATATTCGCACTCAATGGATTCAGAATCTACAGGAGTGTATGTGTCGTCATCACACGAAGAGAATGTAAATAGCAATATTACTGCAATTAACCTAATACCTAATAATATATTTATATTTTTTATTTGTATCATCCTTACTTATGTTTATTAGAACGTCTAAACCAATTTTGCAATAAAAAGAGCTTTTGTAATTTATTGCCATTTCCATATATTGCAACGAGGAATATAACTTAAAAAAATCCGACGTTTTATAAGCTATTCCAATATAATAACAGGGGTTAATTTCTTTGGGCACCTTCATTCTCATTCCGTCATAATATCCCCAACTATAAATAAAACTAACTCCTCCCAGAGCGGAAATATATTTTTTTGCGTAAAACCGATTAAATTTTATTTCTTTCTCTATCCCAAAATAAACAGCATATCTGGTCTCCCTTAAATGATAATAAGTATCTACATCAAATGGGAGAAAAACCTTTTTCTCATAACCCCTGAAAATAAAACCAGATGTCCCCACAAAACCATACCTCAATTCATTGATACTAAAGTTTAAGTCATTAAGAAAATCTCCGGTATTAAAAATAATTGAATATCCAATTCCAAATTTTCCAAAATAAGGATAATGTATATCCTTAATTCCCAACTTTCGAACAGCTTTTTTAGTACTTCTATCCGAACTGTATTTTGCAAGTGAACGTAAAGTATAAATTTGATTTACTGTATCTCTATATTTATAATTATTTTCAAGAAGATACAAAAAAACCTTACTTTGTCCGTTTATGACAGCATTTTCAGTTAAATAAAATCCATTCTCGTCCTGAATATCATCAATTTCAGTTTTAAAGTTTATTAAATAGAACAAATTTCCGGATTGAATAGCAATTTGAGCAAATTTAGTCTTGTCATTATAATTAAACTCTGTTTCAAGCCATAGCAAATTAAGTATATTGTCAAAATTTCCAGATATTGCATAGTGCAGCGGGAGGTATTCCTTAATATCACGAATTGATGGATTTGCATCATAATATAAAAGCATGTCGGTTATTGTTTCATAACCATATAATGCAGCATAATGTAAAGCTGTCATCCCCCAAATATCCTGATGATTAATATTCGCACCATTGCGTATTAAAATTTCGGCAGCGGAAATAAAATTGTTTTTTACAGCACTTATTAATGGTGATGTATTTGTTAAAATATCTACATTATTTACATTAGCACCATTTGCAATTAGATACAAAACTATACTATCATGTCCACTTTGGGCGGCATACATTAAAGGCGTTATTCCGTTTTCGTCTTTTTTGTCAGCAATGGCGTTATAATTTTCGATAAGAGTTTTAACCATATCGAAATTTCCTTTATCAGCATAATATGATAAAGCAAATTGTACATCATCAAATTCTTCATTCTGAGAAAACGAATTATTTGATAATAAAAAAATGCTTAAAATAATTATTAGTAAAAATTTTTTATGCATCTGTAAATCAATATTTCACAAAAATAAAAAATTTACAAAATTTTATTATTATACAGTTTTATGAAAAATATTATTTTTGCAATTCACCTGGCCTCTTAGTTCAATGGATAGAATGCGAGATTCCGGTTCTTGAGATGGGGGTTCGAATCCTCCAGGGGCCACTACTATTTATCTGTTTCCAATTTGTTTATCCACAAAATAATTTACCCGTATAAGCGTATAAGCCTTGCGAATAAAATGTTTTTAAAGTTTTATAACCACAAAATTTTATATAATTAAATTAATCTCGCTAAAAAATTACATAGAATCTATAACGACATAATATGGAATTTGTTCTGCATTGCCTCTGGAAAATTTCTTCTCAAATTTTTCCACATTATTTTGTATTAGAGTATTAACCAATTAATTATTTTTGGAGCTTCAACTAAAAAAATTTAAGAAAATAATTTTACGTAAAAAGTACTGAACTAAAAAACTGAGTAAATTCCGTTTCCCTTTTTCCATATATTTTTCACAAAATTTCTAACCACAAAATTTTGTATAATTAAAACCTATTTTTTAAAAAATATTCCAGGTCGAATTGTCAACAACAAATATTTGAATTTGAGTATGATTATTATTCCACATTTTTTTGTATTAAAGTAAATTTTACTTAGATAAGATGAAAAATGTTCCGACATTAAATAATTCCCATCTATTTTTATTTCCGGTATTTGATTAACTTTGCAAAAAAAAATGTTTGACGACTCCACAATTTGTGCGATTGCAAGTCCGGCAGGTATTGGGGCAATATCAATTATACGATTGAGCGGGCCTGGTGCTTTTGAAATTGCAGAAAAAATCATATCCAAAAAGGACTTGTTTAATAAGTCTGAACACGGTAAGTTTCTCTACACACCCCTAGTTGATTTCTCCGGAGAAATTATTGACGAAGTTTTATGTGTAAAGTTTTATTCTCCTCACTCATATACAGGAGAAAATAGTGTAGAGTTTTATTGTCATGGTTCGGAATACATTCAAAAAGAGATTCTATCTGCATTAATTCAAAGCGGGGCTAGTTTGGCTAAGCCTGGCGAATTTACCAAAAGAGCATTCCTGAACGGAAAAATGGATTTATCACAATCTGAAGCTGTTGCAGACTTGATATCATCAGAAACAAAAGAGTCCTCAAAAATAGCGTTTCGTCAATTAAAAGGAAATATTTCTACTGAAATCAAAGAACTTAGAAGCAGAATGATTGAACTTCTTTCTCTGCTAGAACTGGAACTTGATTTTAGCGAAGAAGATGTTGAATTTGCCGATAGAACTGAAATTTTATCTTTAATTCAGAAAATATCTGATAAAATACAAAATTTAATTGATAGTTTCAGATACGGTAATGCCATTAAAAAAGGTATCCCGGTTGTTATTGCAGGAGAGCCTAATGTTGGAAAATCAAGTTTATTAAACATTCTTTTAAACGAAGATAGGGCTATTGTGTCAGAAATTCCTGGTACAACTCGCGACACAATAGAAGAAGAATTTGTAATTGATGGATTCAAATTCCGTTTAATTGATACTGCAGGAATACGCTATGCCAGCGACAAAATAGAAAAATTAGGAATCGAACGAACATACCGAAAAATTTCAGATGCCGAGATTGTTATTTTCATGACTGAAGTTAATACTGATTTTGTGGAACTTAAAGATAAAATAATTAAACTAAAATCCAGTACAGATTTAAATGATAAATTTATTTTGCTGGTTATAAACAAAACCGATCTATTACAGAATAAAATAACAAATCCTGAAATTGAATTTTTCGATAAAATCATCCCTATTTCAGCCAAAACAGGTCATAATATTGAAAATTTAAAAAACTCTTTAGTTCAATACGTAAAATCTTTAAAACCAGTAAGTACGGAAACAATTATTAGTTCGGTACGTCATCTTGAGATTTTACAAAAAGCTCAAAACGCTTTAAATTCAGCAAAATTTTCTTTCGAACAAGGAGTAACAACTGATTTAATAAGTCAGGATATTAGGGAAGCAACATATCATTTGGGAGAAATAACTGGTCAAATTTCTAATGATGAAGTTTTACAATTAATTTTTGAAAAATTCTGTATAGGAAAATAACATATTACAATTTACCGTTTAATTGTTACGTTCCCTACAATTGGCTTAAAATCTTCCTGGAGTCTAATTGCATACCAATAAGTATCGCTTGGAACCGGATTCCCGAGATAAGTGCCATTCCAACCTCTATCTCCACTCCGAAACTCATATATTTTTTTACCAAATCTGTCATAAATTTGTACAACTGCAGACGGGAACATGTGTAATCCGCCTATAACCCAGTAGTCATTATATCCGTCGCCATTTGGAGTAAAAAACGATGGAATATCAAGAGATTCATCTAAAAATACTTCGCGTGAGATTAAGCAATAATTTTGATCCAGAACCCAAATTGTGTGATAACCATAAGTCAAATAATCAAAAACATTTGAAGTTTGCCAGGAGTCTCCATTGGCAGAATATCTGTACGGTTGAGTGCCTCCTTGAACAAAAACAGTAACACGTCCGCCACCCGTATTTATATCAGTTATAACCGGACCAGGAGCATAGCTAATATTGATGGAAGACGTTAACGAGCAACCTATTTCATCCGTAACAGTTAGGCTATAAATACCCGGTTCGGTAACGTTAAAATAAGAAATATAACTTCCATCTTGCCATGTATAATGTAAATACTGGTGTTGCGGTTGAAGTTTATATACTATTCCTTCACATAAAGTTGTATCTGCGCCTAATGAGAGAGGAGGTAAACGATGTTCCACAACATAGACACTGTCCGTAGCAATACAACCATTTGAATCCTCAGCAACAGCTACATATAATCCTGATTGAGTAACAATAATTGAATGACCTGAATGCCCAATATTCCAGGAAACGGTTTCAAAATCACCAATAACAATAAGTTCAGCAGATCCACCATCACAAAAATGTATGTCCGGACCAAGTTCAAATCCAGGTTGTGGATAGACAATAATATTAATTGTGTCAGAAGCAGAGCATCCTCCATGATTAGTTACAGTTAAGATGTATTGTCCGGAATTTTGAATAGAAATACTTCTACCGGTTTCTCCAGTGCTCCATAGATAATTAACTCCCTCGTCAACAAACAAAGGACTTAAATCTATAGGAAAATTTGTGCAAATTGTAAAATCTTCTCCCAATTCAAGTTGTGGATAATCAAGTGCATATACCATAATATCGTCCGAGGCCTGACAACCATTACTATCCCAGGCAGTAACAGCAACTAATTCTGATTCATAAGCCCAATAGTGATTGTTTGTGCTGTTATCGTGCCATAAATAATTTACAAATCCTGCAGGTCCATCAATTCTTATACTGTCACCAACACAAAAATATCTGTCATCACCGAGATTTACAACCGGTTTGAGATAATGTATCAGGTTTACGGTATCATAATAATAGCACTGCCCATCATAAACTCTCAACCAGTATATTCCGGGAATTTCGGTAGTAAAATCCTGTGTTGTCTGTCCATTTGACCATAAATATTCATTAAAACCAGCAACACTAAAACTAACTGATTCCAGAGGGCAAAAGAATAATGCATCCTGAACCAATAAATTTATATTTGGTAATTTTTGTAGTTGAACACTTGCAGATGTCGTACACGAACTATTATCCATAACAGTAACGGAATATGTTCCGGGAATATGAACATTTATAGAATTTGTTGTTTCTCCCGTTGACCAGAGATAAGAAATATAATTAGTTCCGGCATTCAAATTCACGGTATCAAATGGACAAACAGTAAGTGAAGCAGGTAAATTAATAGGTATTGCATAAGGAGCAGGAACGTTTATATCTGTTTCAATATAGCAATTATCGGAATCTGTAACAACTACATGATAAGTCCCTACAGGTACTTCGCAAATATCTTCAGTAGTATGACCCGAAGACCAGGAATAAGTATATGGAGGCACTCCACCAATAACCGAGATATCAATACACATGTTAGTCGGATCACAATTTATGCTGCTAATATTTATTTCCCCAAAAGCAAAGTAGTTTTCATATTTATAAACTAAAATTTCCTTCTTTCCGTATCCGTTAAAAAAATTAGACTCTACCCACAAATCCTGATCTGAGTAGCCACCAATAATTAAATTACCATTATGGTCATAACTTATTGCCGAAGCAAACGTTGATTCATTACTTTTCGCAGTTTTTACAAAAATAAAATCCCCGTTATTCTTATACTTCGCAACAAATAAATCATAATGTGAAGAATTAGAGCTGCTAATAATTCCTCCTCCAAAATCCGTGTTACCTCTAAATCCTCCACTAATGAAAATATTTCCCGAATAGTCTAAAATTATACTTCCGGGAATAATAAGCCCCTGATCACCAAAAGTTATTGTTTGTAATAGACTACCTGATGAATTATATTTTTCGATTTTCCCTTGATTTGAAAAGCTATCGTTTTTATAAAAGATATAAACATTCATTTCTTTGTCGGCAACAACGGCTCCTGCCATATCATTATCTCCATTAGTTCCCATCCGTTTTGCCCAAATAAAACTGCCTGATGAACTTAATTTAACCAGAAAAACATCTTTCTGTCCAAGTGCAATTATACTTTGCGACCCAAACGACATAGTTCCGGAAAACTCACCTGTTACATAAATTTCTCCTGTAATTCCAACTGCAATATCAAAAGCTGTATTGTAAACAGAACTTCCAATATCGGAAGCCCAGATAAAATCACCGGCAGACAAATATTTTGCAACAAAATAATTTTGCTCGTAAGAAATTAGAGTTTGGCTGCCAATCGTCATAGAATTATAATAGGTACCGGAGATAATAATATTATTAGAATTATCAATTTTAAGTTTTGCAGATGAATCATCATTACTGCCTCCAATGCTGCGATGCCACAATAAATTCCCGTTGCTGTCGAATTTCACTAAGATAATATCTGTACTATTATTATTGCTGTTTATGCTTTGCGAACCAACAAAAACTTGACCTTTAAAAGTTCCGAGAGCATAAACATCCCCTTGATTATCAACTACTATGCCGGTACCGTAAACATTATTTATCCCATTAATTGTTTGAATCCATAATAAATTTCCATAAGTATCTATTTTGGCAATAAACATATCCCTTAAACCGAGTCCATAAACATTTTCAGGCCAAAAGTTTAGTTGTCCCATAAAGCTTCCGGTAATATAAATATTTCCGTTAGCATCTGTAACAAGATCGTTAACTTGATCATTTTCGATATGACCTGCTACCTTCAACCAGGACAACGAAAAATTATTGCCACAGTCCGTTTGAGAATTAGCACCAAACTTAATAGCAATAAAAAATAACAATATGATAAAAACTCTCTTCATAATTTTAAAAATCATCAATAAAAGCAGGAATATTATGTTTACCCCAATTAACATAATTATCCGGGAAAAATCTTAGTCCAATACAAACTTGATGCGTGCCATAATGATAATTTTGCAAACGAGTTAAACCAATGTCGTACAAATACATAAAAGTAAAAGCTCCATAAGAAAACCCGAATGATGGCAACATAGATAAAGCTGCGAAATGACCGGCATCCAGAGTTTGTCGGTATGAAAAGCCTGCCCAGAATTCAGAATTTGCCCTTATATAAACCGAGCGGATGTCTTTGTCCCCGAAAAGGTTAAATTTACAATTTACGTCAAGTTGGTTTAACCCGTGAAAGTTTGTTTTAAACAACAATGATGGTCGGATTTGCAATCTGCGACCTAAAGGAAAAATATGTCCGGTGTGAGCATTCATTAACACGTGAGTAACGGGTTCAACCGCCATGTCATACATTCTGTCTGAATATTGCAAAAGATTATCAAATCCAAATCCAATAAAAGATTGACGATAAGAATACATGATGCCCGCATTCGCCCCGGGATTAAAAGTAATTCGTCTGGAATATGAAATTATTGGATCGTAAATATCGCGTTCGAACTTTGTTTCGTCAAGCATGTGGAGTATTCCCTTGAAAGACATGCCAAACGACAGAATATGTTTATCATATCTTTTACTATTAAGCAATGCTTGAAAAGACCAACTAAGTTGCATCCCGTACCAGGAGTTTGGTCCGTTTTGATCGGAAAAAATATACCCACCTATTCCTCCGGTTCTTTCATTTAAACGATGTTTAAATAATAAAAAAGAAGTTTTAGGGGAATTGTCAATCCCAATCCACTGCTGACGGTGAATCATCTTAACTGTTGTAATTTCGGAAAGCCCGGCAAAAGATGGATTCACAAGCATATAATCAAATAAGTATTGCTCGTGCACAGGCATATCTTGAGAATATCCCGGTTTTAAAAGATAAAAAATGAATAATATTGCAAGAAGTTTTTTTAGCATAAATTACTTATTATAGTTTCGTTCTCCAAAAATTGAGGTCCCTATTCGTAACATAGTACTCCCCTCTTCTACCGCAATTTGCCAATCGCCGCTCATACCCATGCTTATTTCTTTAAATCCGGAATTAGTCTTGAAAAAGTTTTCCTTTAAATTATCGAAAATCTGTTTAAGACTTCGAAATTCTCTCCGTACCTGTTCCATGTCTTCGGTAAATGTTGCCATGCCCATCACACCACAAATCCTGACACTTTGCATTGCCTTATATTCTTCCGAATTAAGAATTTGAACTGCTTCAGAATAATCAAGTCCAAATTTGGTATCTTCTTCGGCAATGTGAAATTGCAATAAACAATCTGTAATTTTATTATGCTTCAAAGATTGCTTATTTATTTCCTGTAATAATTTCAAGCTATCAACAGAATGTATGAGTTTAACAAAAGGTACAATATATTTAACTTTATTGGTTTGCAAGTGTCCTATTAAATGCCAATTGATATCAAGATGTTTAAGTTGTTCATATTTTGGAAGCATTTCCTGAACTTTGTTCTCGCCAAAATCTCTTTGTCCTGAATGATATGCTTCCTCAATTGCTTCAATAGGTTGAGTTTTCGATACGGCAATTAAAAGCACCTTGTCCGGAAGCAAACTTTTAAAATGTTTTATATTCTCACTTATAATACTCATATTATCCTCAACACTCAATTAATAATAACTCTTTTTTTTGCAAAAAGTTGCTTTACATTTTTAGTTTTTCGCTCCCATAATAGCGGCTATCGAAAGAAAAACACCAAGCACGATACCTAAGAGAGCTGCAAAAAGCACCTGCCATTCTTCTGGTAAACAAAAAGTTATCGTATGTGCCGGTATCCAGAAAAAAGGAATTGTTTTTTTAAAAACAAAATTCCACTGTACCGACCAATTTAGAGATGGAAAAATTTCTTTGAATTTAATAGGTTTAAAAAATCCCGATAAAGTTCCTCCATTATTAATAATATGTGTATCGGTAATTTTGTGTAAGGTCATAAAAACCGGAGCAAAAATCAGGTTCATGGCAGTACTGATACAAAAAGCCACAAAAATTTTACTTCCGCTAAGCGGACCGGCTAAGGCATCGAGAGCATTTTTCATCCCCATATATTTAAGAAACACCGGAGTACCGGAAGCAAAAATTACAAAGGCCATTTTTATTCCTAAACCCAAAAAGCCCCAAACAATTGCACGCGGAATTAAACCAAATCCAGGCTTATTATAAACTCCTTCTTTTATACGCAAACCTATTGATTCTCCAAGAGTGGCTAAAACAGCAAATTTTATAAAACTCATTATCATCCCGTGTTCCCTATTAAAAGTATCATAGGCATTATACACAGAATCAATAACAAAAAACGGAAGAAAAAACAAAATCACAACTAATATAAAAATGATATCATTTTTTTTCATGATCTAAAATTTATTTCTTATCAACATTTACTTCTTTACCACTATAAACCTTATAAACCTGTTCAAGTTGCATAGAAATTCTGTCTTTTGAAAAAACTATCAATAAAAGAAAGATTATAGCCAAAGCTATTAAGAGTTTCTCGATTGCAGAAAGTTTTCTCATTTTAAACATTATAAAAAATTATTTTTCGATACGTATTCTGGCATCAACAGCTTTCACGTAACGCGAATTTCCGAGTAGAGGATTCAGGTCCATTTCAAAAATTTCGGGAGCAGCTTCTACCAAAGCAGAAATTCTTCTTATTTGCTCAATAAAAATTTCCTGGTTTACTCCTTCCTGACCTCTAACTCCTTCGATTATTTTGCAAGATTTAAGATTTTTTATCATATCTGCGGACTCTTGCTTCGAAACAGGCGAAATAGCAGTATTCACATCATGGAGTACTTCAATAAAAATACCTCCCAAACCTGCCAGAACAAGATGCCCGAATTTATCTTCACGTTTAGCTCCAATAAAAACTTCGGTACCCGAAAGCATTTCGCCCATCAAAACTGCATAAGTATCTTTTATTTTAATAAGTCTGTTAAATTCCTTAACAACAGTTTCTTCATCTTTTACATTCAGGACAACGCCTCCCACATCGGATTTATGAACAGGTCCAACAACCTTCATAACCAGAGGATATCCTATTTCACGGGCAAAAGCGACAGCTTCATCAACATTGTAAACTACTTTTTCTATTGCTCTGTCAATTCCGGCAGAATCGAGTAAGGCAGCTACTTTTTCCGGAGGCAGGTATCCGTTTTCGGAACTTTCTATTATTTCTCTGATTTTAGATTTATTGACTTCGGGCAATTCAATATTTTCGGGCTGAGGAGCTGCAACTTTTAAAGTTTTTGCAAGAGCATTACCGAAAGTTACTTCATCGGCAAAATATATTCTTCCCTTAGAAATAAAGTGTTCTATTTCATCTTTAACATTAATAACTGAGGGTAAAATTGGGAATATTGGCTTTTTACATGACTTCATTTTTTCGTCGAGAAGGTCGTAAACATCATAAACGGGGAATAATCCCGGAGAGCCGAAAATAACAGCCATAGCATCAATATTATCGAAATCATTTTCACAGGCGTCAATAATATATCCTAATTGTTCGGCAGTTCCGGTTGCAAGAAAATCAATAGGATTGGCTACAGAGCTTCCGGGAAATAATTTTTCAAGCAACTGCTGAGCTTTTTCTCCCTGGATTTTTGGGATATTCAAACCGCCATTACTTAGAGCATCCGTAAGCATTACAGCAGGACCACCGGCGTGAGTAACAATCGCAATATTTTTACCTTTTGGTTGTGGATGCATAAAAACAGCAGCAACAGTTGCAAGTTCTTCTCTACTATGACATCTAACAATTCCTGCCTTTTTGAAGAGAGCCTCCACAGCAACATCGGGACTTGCCATTGCACCTGTATGCGAAGAAGCTGCCCTGCTGCCGGCTTCAGAAGACCCTGATTTTATTGCAGCTATTTTAGCCCCCTTACGAATTAACGAAGAGGCATGTTTATATAATTTCTGCGGTTTATTTACACTTTCAATATATAGCAATTTTACAGGGGCTGATTTACCATGCACATAGGTTTCGTCGAGATTTTGCAAAATATCTTCAACTCCAAGCTGTGCGGAATTCCCAACCGAAAAAACACTACTAAAAGTCAGTCCTTTTGGAATAGCGGATTCCATAATAAAAACAGCAGTAGCACCTGAACCTGAAATAAAATCAACTCCATTTTGAGTTAATTGTGGAATTGGTGTTGTAAAAACTCCTGCATAATTTTGGTTCATCATTCCGATGCAATTCGGTCCGATTAAGCTTCCACCGGTCTTTTCTATGATTTCCACAATTCTCTTTTCCAGTTCAGCACCTTCGTGACTTTCTTCAGAAAATCCGGCAGAAAGAATAATAAATCCCCCGGTAGCTTTTTGATTAGCCAAAACGTCAACAGCTTGCTCGCAAAATTTTGCGGCTATTGCAAGAATGGCACAATCAACCTGAGGCAATTCTTCAACACTTCTGTAACTCTTTATGCCTTGCACATAATCGAGTTTAGGATTTACAACATACAAATCACCCTTGAAGTTATTATCAATGATATTTTTGAGAACTTTACCTCCCGGTTTCTGGATGTCGTCGGAACCGCCAACAACTACAATGCTACGTGGATTTAATAATTTTTCGTTTATCATGTTTCCTAAATTTTACTCAGTTAAACAAGTTACAAAATTAACAATTCAATTTTATGATAAAAATTTTGTAAGGCATTTCTGAAAAATAATCATAATTAGTTAACATTACTTACTGATAAATAAACTTATTTTTTAATCCTAAGTAAGGAAAGGATAAATAACAAAATCAAAAAAATTTGCGGTTAATATTTTTTTAATCAAATAATTATACTAATTTTGCGTCTCGAATTTTTAAAAAATAATGTTTAATAATTAAAAAGAGTAGAAGAATTATGATTAATCAGTACGAAACCGTTTTCATTGCAACTCCCGTTTTGTCTGAAGCTCAGATGAAGGAAGCGGTTGAAAAATTCAGGAAACTCATCACCGAGCATGGTGAGTTAATTCACGAAGAAGATTGGGGTTTGAAAAAACTTGCATACCCTATTCAGAAAAAAACTACAGGTTTTTATCATCTGTTTGAGTTCAGAGCCGAAGGTCAATTTATCAATAAGCTCGAAACCGAATACAGACGTGATGAAAGAATTATTCGCTTCCTTACGTTCAAAATGGACAAACATGCAATTGCCTACAGTGAAAAGAAGAGAAAAATGAAAAACGAATCAAACGTTAAGGAGGAATAAGCTATGGCACAGAATAATGCAGAAATAAGATACCTTACCCCACTGGCAGTTGAAGTTAAAAAGAAAAAATACTGTCGTTTCTTAAAAAACAGAATTAAATACGTTGATTATAAAGATCCTCAATTCTTAAAAAGATTCCTGAACGAACAAGGTAAAATTTTGCCTCGTCGTATTACAGGTACCTCTCTTAAGTATCAACGTAAAGTGGCTCAAGCTGTTAAAAGAGCTCGCCATCTGGCTTTATTGCCTTATGTAACCGATTTGTTGAAATAATTTGTAGGAGGACGCACAATGGAAATCATATTAAAACAAGATGTCGAAAATTTAGGACACAAAGACGATATAGTAAAAGTAAGACCAGGCTATGCTCGTAATTACTTAATCCCTAAAGGATATGCAATCATTGCCACTGAATCGGCAAAAAAGATGCACCTCGAAAACATGAAACAAAAACAGCACAAAGAACAAAAATTACGTTCCGATGCTGAAGCTGTTGCTAAAAAACTTAAAGATCTAAAATTAACTATTGTTACCAAAACAAGCAGCACAGGTAAAATTTTCGGTTCCGTTAATACAGTTATGATTGCTGAAGCCCTTGAAAAACAAGGATTTACAGTTGACAGGAAAAACATTACCATTAAAGGTGATGCTATTAAAGAAGTTGGGAACTACGAAGCAACAATAAAAATTTACAAAGACATTAAAGTTACTATTAATTTTGATGTTGTTGCTGAAAATGAAAATTAAAAATTGTTCACCAATATTTATAAAAGTTGCTTTAGGGCAACTTTTCTTTTTTATACTTATGAGATATGAAAATATTGCAAAAAGAATTTTCAGTTCCGGCATCTAAAAGCGGAATGAATATCATCACTAATGAAATAATAATAAACATTCCGGAGATTAAGGATTTTAATACAGGCATTTTATTTCTGTTTTTAAAACATACTTCAGCATCGTTGACCATAAATGAAAACTTCGATACAACAGTACAGACTGACCTAAATATTTTTTGCGAGAGTTTCACAAACGAAAAATCAGAAATATTTTTACATACTGCCGAGGGTTCGGATGATATGCCTGCACATATTTTATCTTCGTTTATTGGAACAAGTCTAAACATACCAATTACTAAAGGCAGATTAAACCTCGGTACATGGCAAGGGATTTATCTTTTTGAACATCGAAAGTCCGGATCGGCAAGAAAAATTGTAGCAACAATTATAGGAGATTAGAGTAAAGACTTTTTCACGGCATTCTTCCACCCTGAATAGTAAGTTTCTCTCAATTTTGAATCAATTTCAGGGTTAAAGACCTTTTCAATTTTTCTCACTTCTTTTAAAGATTTATGGTTATGAAATCCGGTTGATAAAGAAGCAAGCATTGCAGCACCTAGAGCTGTGGATTCAACATTTTGCGGGCGGTGAACCATCACATTTAAAATATCTGATTGAAATTGCATGATAAAATTATTTTTAGCAGCCCCACCATCAACATTCAAAACTTTTATATCAATTCCGCTATCGTTTTTCATAGCTTCGAGAACATCTCTTGTTTGATAAGCCATAGCTTCAAGAGTTGCTCTAACAATATGACGATAATCAGAGCCTCCTGTAATACCACATATTATTGCATCTGCATCCATATTCCAGTATGGTGCACCAAGCCCGGAAAAAGCAGGGACAAAATATACTCCGCCATTATCAGGAATACTCAAAGCTATAGATTCTGTTTCCTCTGCTTTTTCAATAATTTTCAGTTTATCACGAAGCCACTGAACACCCGCACCGGCAATAAATACGCTGCCTTCGAGAGCATACACTGTTTCATTGCCAATTTTCCATCCTATAGTTGTTAAAAGTCCGGAATTAGAAATTACACGATTTTTACCTGTATTCATCAACATAAAACAACCGGTGCCATAAGTATTTTTAACATCACCTTCATCAAAGCAAGTTTGACCGAATAAGGCTGCCTGCTGATCACCAGCAATTCCGGCAATATTAATAGACACATTATCAAAAATATCGGATCTTGATTGACCACAAATAAAAGAGCTGTCCACGACCTCCGGCATCATTGATTGTGGAATATCAAAAAATTCGAGAAGTTCCTGATCCCAGCACAAATTCTCGATATTAAAAAGCATTGTTCTCGAAGCATTTGTATAATCGGTAATATGTAGTTTTCCTCCTGTTAAGTTCCATATCAACCAGGAATCAACAGTGCCGAAAAGCAATTCTCCATTTTTTGCTTTTTGTTTTGCTCCATCAACATTATTTAAAATCCAATTCAGTTTCGTTGCCGAGAAATAAGAATTAACAACGAGTCCTGTTTTATGAAATATTTTTTTATCAATGCCGTCATTTTTTATTTGATTGCAAAATTCAGCAGTTCTGTTATCCTGCCATATTATAGCATTATAGACAGGTTTACCTGTATTTTTATCCCAGACTAAAGTAGTTTCTCTTTGATTAGTAATTCCGATAGCTGTGATTTCAGAAGATTTTAATCCAGATTTTGCAATTGCTTTACGAGCAACATAAAATTGGTTTTCACGAATTTCGAGAGGGTCCTGTTCTACTAATCCAGGTTTTGGAAAAAACTGTGAAGTTTCGAGTTGTTCAATTGCCAATATATTAAAATTACAATCAAAAATAACTGCCCTTGAACTGGTGGTTCCCTGATCTAAACTAAGAAAGTATGCTTGTTTCATATTACAAGTTTTTCTCAATCCACATTAAAATATCGTTGTAAACTTCTTCATTATTAATTTCGTTAATTATTTCGTGGCGAGCACCGGGATATAGTTTATACTCAACATTTTTTAATCCGGCCTTTTTGTAAAATTCCACTGCTTTTTTTACACCATTTCCAAAATCTCCAACCGGATCATCCTGACCCGACAAGAAAATTATCGGTAATGATTTAGGAATTTTACGAGCTTCGTTAAAATTCTGAGAGAATAAAATTCCACAGAAGAAATGTTTATAAAACGAACAAGAGAATACTCCACCGCAATAAGGGTCTGCAATATAATCTTCGACAATTCTTTTATTGCGAGTTAACCATGCATAAGGTTCTCCGAATTTTTTATCATACTTGCCAAAACTCAGTTTATTGATAAGTCTTGCTCTTTTACCTGGTCCAAATATTAAACATTGCAAGCTGGCTAAGATACGTCCGAAAATAAGTTCAACTTTCGAAAATGTTCCACTACCTGTGAGAATAACTCCTTTTACACCTACACAGTACCTTGTGATGAAGGAACGAATCAAAAAAGATCCCATACTATGTCCGAGTATAAAAACGGGAACATTAGGAAAGTTTTTTGCGGCAATATCATTAAGAATTTTAATATCATCAATAATTAAATCCCATGTTTTTGGTCTTTTCCAGACGCCGTATTGTCCGGGTTTGAGGCAATTTCTGCCATGTCCTCTATGGTCTGAAGCATAAACTGCAGCACCATTTTTAACTAAAAAATGGGCAAAATGAGTATATCTTTCAGAATGTTCAGCCATTCCGTGAGCTATTTGTAAAACGAATCTCACCTTAGAAATATCGTCTGGCATAAATTCATTATAAAATATTGTTTTTCCGTCCGGCGTTCTAAACCAATTCTCAATAATTTTCATGGTTAAAAATATTTTTAAGAAATGAATAATTCTTTAAACTCCTCGAGTTGATAATCCTGTACAATAGTTTTCATTTCATTCCAGAGAGCATCATTTATCGGAACGCCATTTTTTGTACGTTCCAGAAGGTTAAGGTATTCTTTCTCGCCTGCAGTATAGATTCGGTCGTGTCCGGGCATTTTTTTTGAAGCTCTCAATTCTCGCAAAATATCGCCAGTAATTTTCTTAAACTCGTGAAGTTCAGTAAAGTTTTCAATATTTATGGCGATAAAGAAATGTCCCAGGCGATAAGGCACTTTTTTACCATTTTCCATTCCTGTGAGAGCTTTCATAAAAGCACCTCCCTGTAAAGCTGCAGATAAAATTTCCACTACAGTAGCATAACCGTAACCTTTATATCCTGCAGTTTCTTCACCAATACCACCAAGAGGAGCAAGAGCTGCTTTTCCTTTGGTAAGGTCGTCCAATACTTGAACAGGATCAGTTTTAGACTCGCCGTTTTCGTCAATAGCCCATCCTTTAGGTAATTCCTTACCTATTTTGGCGTAATATTCAAATTTTCCTCGTTGACTTACAGAAGTAGCGCAATCGAGAAAGAAAGGAAATTCTTCGTCTGTTGGCATGACAAAAGTTAAGGGATTTGTTCCAAGCATATTTTCGACACCGAAAGTAGGAGCAATTGAAGGACGAGCATTTGTGCCTGTAATACCAATCATCCCGGCCTCAGCAGCCATGAGTCCATAATAACCGGCAATACCATAATGAGAGCTATTACGAACGGCAACCATTCCAATTCCGTAAATTTTTGCTTTATCAATGCACATCTGCATTGCCTTTTTAGAAACGACATGCCCCATACCATTATTAGCATCCAGAACGGCAGTAGTAAAAGTTTCTTTTATAATATCAATTTTCGTAACAGGATTTAAAATACCATCTTTAATTCTATCTAAGTAAATAGGTTTTAATCTGTTAACTCCATGCGAATCAATGCCAAGTTTATCGGCAGTAACCAAAACATCGGCAATAATTTGAGCGTCTTCCTCAGGTAGTCCTGCTTTTTTGAGTGCTGCAACACAAAATTTTTGAAGCGTATCAAAATTCAAATATTTCATTTTATCAATCAGTTTAAATTTTTTTTAAAATTAAAAAAAATAATATTTCATAAAAGAAATCTTTTTAAATAAAAAAATAATGATTGTAAATTATTGATTATCAAAATTTTTATTGGAAGCTAAAAAATTTTTTAAAAAAATATTTGCAAGTAATTTAAAAGATTATTATTTTTGCGGTGCAATTGCGAGAATAGCTCAGTTGGTAGAGCACAACCTTGCCAAGGTTGGGGTCGCGAGTTCGAGTCTCGTTTCTCGCTCTTTTTTTTTGAACCAATTTGGTTGCCCAGGTGGCGGAATTGGTAGACGCGCTGGACTTAAAATCCAGTGGTCAGTAATGACCGTGCCGGTTCGATTCCGGCCCCGGGTACAAAGCAGGGCGAAGTCCCTGCTTTAATTTTATAATACTAACATGAAATTTTTGAGACATGGAAAAATTAGATCAAGTTTATGTATGGCTAATTAACAACGGCATAAGATTTTTTGGTGCCATAATATTTTTAATTGTAGCTTTTTGGCTTTCAAAATTTTTATTAAAACAATTAGGAAAAATCCTTACAAAAAGAAACATTGATCCGGGTTTGATAACATTCCTGCGAAGTTTTTCCGGAATAGCCTTAAAAGTGGTGATTATCATTTCCGTTATGGGAATGGTGGGGATAGAAATGACCTCCTTTATAGCTGTTTTGGGTGCAGCGGGTTTAGCAATAGGTCTTGCTTTTCAGGGTTCTTTATCAAATATTGCCGGAGGTGTAATGATTTTGTTGTTTAAACCATTTAGAGTAGGTGACTTCATTGATGCACAGGGATTTTCAGGAACTGTTGAGGAAATTCAAATTTTTCACACTATACTAAAAACTCCAGACAATAAGATGATTGTTATTCCAAATGCTTCTATTTCGAACAATACAATAATAAATTTCACAAAACAGAATATTCGCAGATTGGAATGGAAGTTTTCAGTTGCTTACGGAACAAATTTTAAAACTGCACGTGATATTATTGAAAAATGTATCAAAGAAGATTCAAGAATTTTGGCAGACCCGGAATATTTTATTGGTTTAGCCGAAATGGCAGATTCTTCTGTAAATATTCTTGTAAGAGCATGGTCATCAACACAAGATTTCTGGAATGTATTTTTTGATTTTAACGAAAAAATTTATAATGCATTCAACGAAAACGGAATACAAATTCCATTCCCACAACTCGATGTACATTTAAAAAATCATATCAAATGAAGACAAAAAAATTATTTTATATCATCGGAGTTTTATTAACATTTTTTAATTTGAAAATTACAGCCCAACAAGATTCCATAAAATCAAACTGGAAATTTTCGGGTATTACGGCTTTAAATATTTCTCAGATAAGTTTTTCGAATTGGGCTGCCGGCGGAGATAATTCGATAAATGGAAATTCTTTTGCAAAACTATCAGCTAACTATAAAAAGAATAAAAGTACCTGGGACAACAACCTCGACTTAGGATACGGTTTAATGAAACAAGGAAGAAAAGAAAATTCAAAATTCTTTAAAACAGACGACAGAATAGACTTTGCATCAAAATATGGAAAATTCGCCTTTGAACAGTGGTATTACTCGGCTTTGATTAGTTTTAAAACACAATTTACCGAAGGCTACAAGTCAATAAATGATACTATAAAGATTTCAGATTTTATGTCTCCGGGATATTTGAATATTTCGATAGGTATGGACTACAAGCCGGTAGAAAAATTAACGATTTTAATTTCTCCTGTATCAGGGAAAATTACATTTGTTATGGACAGCATCTTATCTTTTGCCGGTGCTTTTGGCGTAAAGTCTGGTGAAACTTTTCGTAAAGAATTTGGTGGATTTATGAAAATACAATATAAAACAGATTTTTTTAAAAATATGTCATATTCAACAAAAATCGAATTATTCTCAAATTATTTACATAAACCACAAAACATAGATGTAAACTGGGATAATTTACTTACTTTGAAAATAAACAGTTTGTTTAATGCATCTTTCCAATACACATTACTATATGATGATGACATAAAAATTAAATACGATTCAAATGGTGATAATATTGCAGATTCTGAAGGAGCAAGATTGCAAAGTCGCCAAATCTTCGGTATAGGATTAAGTTATAAGTTTTAATTTTTTGGACTTAACCTATTCATTTAACATTTTCAAAAACTCTTCTTCCGATATAATTTTTACTCCAAGTTTATTTGCTTTTTCAAGTTTAGCAGGTCCCATATTTTCACCTGCAACCAGAAAATCTGTATTTTTAGAAACAGAACTCAAAATTTTACCTCCATTTTTTTCGATGATGTCTTTAAGTTCGTCTCTCGAAAAACTATTAAATGTGCCGGAAATAACAAAACTCAAACCATTGAATTTATCGGAAAGTTTTTCTTCTTTTTCAAGACTAAACTTTAAGTCGGCGTTCATCAGTTCAGCAATAATTTTTATGTTGTTTTTATTATTAAAAAACTCAATAATACTTTCAGCAATACGTTCTCCGACTTCGTCCACCTGCATAAGTTCCTCTTTTGAAGCTGAAGCAAGTTTTTCTATATTTCCAAAATGATTTGCGATTTTTTTTGCAGTAGTTTCACCAACATATCTTATTCCCAGTGCATACAAAACTCTGTCGAAAGGTACATTTTTAGAATTTTCTATTGAATTAATAATATTTTCAGATGACTTATCAGCCATTCGTTCGAGTTTAATTAATTGTTCTTTAGTGAGTTTATACAAATCAGCAGGTGTTTTCACTAGGCCAGCTTCATAAAGTAAATTTACGGTTTCCTCACCAATACTTTCGATATTCATGGCTTTACGTGAGATAAAATGTTCGATTCTACCTTTGATTTGCGGAGGGCAGGATTCTGTATTCGGGCAAAAGTGACGAGCCTCACCATCGGGACGGACTAATTTAGTTCCGCATTCAGGACAAAACTCAATAAATTTTGTAGGTTCAGAATTTGGTTCATGAGATTCGACTCCAACAATTTTAGGAATAATTTCACCACCCTTTTCTATATAAACCATATCGCCCAGTCTAATGTCCAGCAGAGCTATTTGATCTGCATTGTGCAGCGAGGCTCGTTTAACGATTGTTCCGCCAAGTAAAACCGGTTCTAAATTTGCAACAGGTGTTACGGCTCCGGTACGTCCAACCTGATAATCAATGCTTAAAAGTTTAGTAATAGCCTGCTCGGCTTTGAATTTATATGCTATTGCCCATTTTGGAGTTTTAGCAGTAAATCCTAAAATTTCCTGTTGCTTGAAAGAATTTACTTTAATTACAACGCCGTCAATATCATAAGGAAGATTTTTTCGTTCTTTGTCCCAGAAATTTATATATTCAAAAACCTCCGGGAGGTTTTTGCAAAGTTTTATGTTTTCTGAAACCTTAAATCCCCATTTTTTCAAAAGCATAAGACTCTCCCATTGAGTATTTGCAGGCAATTCATCGCCCATAGCATAGTAAAAAAAGCAATCCAGTTTTCGTTTTGCTACCTCTCTGGAATCTAATAATTTCACTGATCCTGCAGCTGCATTACGTGGATTTGCAAATTCTTGTTCTCCTGTCAGGCGACGTTGTTCGTTCAGCATATTGAAAACCTCACGAGACATAAAAATTTCCCCTCTAACCTCAATGTTTTTCGGAAAATCGTCGTGTTTTATTTTAAGTGGAACGCTTCGAATAGTTTTCACATTGTTGCTCACATCATCCCCTCTTGTTCCATCACCGCGAGTTACTGCCCTCACAAATTCTCCGTTAGTATATTTTATCGAGATTGAAATCCCGTCGAACTTCAATTCACAAACATATTCCGGTTTTAACTCAGACTCCTTTATGATACGATTGTGAAAATCACGCAATTCCCCTTCCGAATAAGTATTACCCAGCGATAACATAGGATAATCATGCATCACAGACACAAATTCATTGTTTATATCACTTCCGACTCTTGTAGTAGGGCTATTAGGCAATTTATATTCAGGATATTGTTCTTCGAGTTTAATAAGTTCGTCCATTAAAAGATCAAATTCAAAATCACTTATCTCAGGTTGATTTTTAACGTAATAAAGAAAATTATGATGTTCTATAATCTCACACAGTTGGTTAATTCTTTCTTTTATAGCTTCCATATTTTAATAATTTATTGCATAAAAATAATAATTTTGATTTTATATTTTTAACTTTGGGAAAAAACATGAAAAATTTAATCTTTTACATAACTATTATCATTTTCATAATTAGCCTAAATGGCTGTAATGGAGATAATTCAAAAAGTAAAAATAAAGAAATCGAAGAAAATAAAGATGCTGCTATAAGTCCAGAAGAAAAAAAGGCAACAGTGATAGCAGAAGATTTTTTAAAAGAGTTTTATCAAATATTGGGAGAAAACAATATTGAAAAAAGTTTGGATTTCTTTTATGATGCGGTAAAGCAAAAACCCGGAGTTGAAGCCTTAAAAAGCGGACTAAACAAACGAGCAGAGCTAATGGGGCTACCAAAAGATTTTGAAATTCTTAACTCTGAAAAACAAGACTCCATAATAACAGTATATACAATCGTATTTTCAAAAGAATCCAAACACAACTACGAAAAATTAGTTTTAGTAAATACAGGAGTTTCAACAAAAATTACCTCCTATGAATTCAGTCCTATCCCCTATTATGATCTTAATTTTGCTAATAACCCCAAATCAGAAGTTTACAAAACAACCAAAAATTTTTATAATCTGCTAAACAAAAAGGATTTTAGTTCTATTGTAAAAATGGCAGACGTGAGTCTAAAAGAAAATTTCTCTGATGAAGATCTTATAAAAATTGTAAAAAACTATGCAGGTAACAGTCCTGATATTTCAAGTTTTAAAATCACCAATATCACTATTGATTATCAACAAAATACCGGAGTTATAAAAATTGATTGTGAAGCAAAAACAGTTGACAATAAATCAATTTTTGATTCTTTTGAATTTACAGACAGAAAAGGAAAATTAAAAATTCTTAAATATCAACGAAATACAAATAATAACAAAATAATTACCTCAAATCTCTCCGAAGATGAATACGGTATGCTAAAAAAAGAAGCCGGTCTGTTCTACGAATTACTTTCAAAAAATGAATTTGAAAAAATCTATAACAAAATAGATCATATTGTAAAATCACAATATGATAAAAATACAATCATGAATTCTTTTATTCAACGAAATCAATATTACGGGAAACCGGTTAATTACTCACAAAATTCGCATCAAACGACAATTGTCTCAGGGAAAAAACTTGTAGTTTTTAGTTATACAGTAGAAAATGTAAATCAAATAAAATCAGCTGAAAAAATAGGTTTAATGCTTCAGGACAAAAGCGATCCAACGATTTATAGTTATGAATATACTCCGATAGAATAGGATAAAGTAAAAATTAATAAGGAATTTTAAGCGAATTTATGTAATAATCATAAGTTGTTTTCCATTTCCTTTTTGTCGGAGCTGAATAAACAGCCGTAGTTTGTTGTGTGATGAAATTTCTGTAAATGTTTTCCATATCGGTAAAGATTCGCCAAACAAATTTCAGATTTAAACTGTATTTTCCAAGCGGATCAAATCGCCGAAACAGAGTAAACAAATAGAAATTATTATACTGCTGCAAATATTTGGTCGAAACTCCACACAGCCGATGATTTATCCACGTCTTCAAATCTTTATTTGTACCAATAAACCGATTTATCTTATTAGCTTGTTTAGTTTTCTTCTCAAATTTTAACTCATCATGTTTTAAACTCATCTTTTTTACGAACTTAAGATAGCAGTTTCGTGAAGAACTAATGATTTTACTCTGTGGAGCAATTCTTCCGGAAAGAACTTTCAACAAATGTTTTTCCTGTAGTTTTCCTACTGTAGCAAGTCTAAACATTGATACTGCTTCATCTGTTGATGATACGGTTTTCGAGCAATTTTTATCATC
>CALJNE010000080.1 GCA_937982115.1 uncultured Bacteroidales bacterium
GCTGTAAGTGATGCATTGTTTGAATTTTATACAAAGATAATTGCAACTCATTTTTATTTTGTATTTTTATTCTACAAATAACAAACAGCTTCTGTTGATAATGGTAGTTTTTTCACAGGCTGACGTTACAGGCAATTTTAAAACGACAACATATGAAACAGATTTTCACAATTTTATTCTTGACAGTTCTGACAATTTCGGTAAACGGACAGACTGTTCAAAAAGAAAGAAAAGTAGTCCAAGTTATGACACCGCAGACATTTTACCTCAACGGTGGGACAAGAGCAACTTTTGGTGGAAAGTCGAGGACATGGTTCAATATTCCACTTCCTAAAAACACGGTTGAATGGTATTATTCATTTACTACAACGAAAAATGAAAATTCGTCTTCAACTATCGGACTTTTATCACAACTTACAAGATTGTATGACCCAACAGGAATGACAGGAATAGCGACAAATGCTATTTTGACCCCCTCGGGTGCTGGTGTTTGTGACATCTATCTTATGGATAGAGCAAACTGCGATAAATTTATGGACAAGGTTGACAACTGGGGCGGTTCATACTCATATATAGTTAGTGGTTCAAGAGAAAATTATAAAAATGGAACAGTTCAAATCAAGGATATACTTTCTGGTAATTGGTGTTTAGGTTTTAAAAATCCGAGTGCGACAGAAGGAATTTCAATAACCTTTGAAGTGGTTGCAATCGTTGAAGAAACCAAAATAATTGAAAAAACAGAAACAGAAACCAAAGCGGAAATGTTTGGCGGACTTGGCTGGAAAGCTTACGAAAAAGGTGAGTATGACAAGTGTATAGAGTTGAGCAAAAAAGCATTAGAACTAAATCCCAATTTAGGTTGGGTTCATAACAACATTGGGCTTGTTTATCTAATCAAGGGCGACTACATTTCTGCCATTGACAGCTACTCGACAGCTATAACCTTATTCAAAAAATCAGACAACCCATCACATTGGTTCAATGAAGCAATCAAAGACCTGAAAGCACTAATAGCAAAACACGGACAATTAGAAGGTGCAAATGACATATTAGAAATGCTCCAAAACAAGTGACGAAAAATGAGAAAAACTGCCTGTAACAGGCGTTTGGCTCAATGGCGGGTGACGTGGTTAACTGAACATTCTACCTCGCATCAACTTTTGTGGTGTATTGACAGTTTTGTGCTCCGAAATCCGCCACTGCGCCAAGCACCAAAACGTTAGTAGCAAGTGTTAAAATATAACCAGAATAAATGGATAAAATATGGCAAAGAATATTGAACCAAATCTAAAGTCAATTGGAGATTACTTAAAACTTAAAAAAGAAGAAAATTTTGTTATACCTGAATACCAGCGAGCTTATTCTTGGGAAATTGGACAATGTGATAAATTATGGCAAGATATTGAGGCTTTTATTTCATCTGGTGCAACTGACCCATATTTTTTCGGAACAATCATCTTAGATTGCTCAACACCTAATAAATTTAGCCTTATTGATGGACAACAAAGAACAACTACTTTCCTATTGTTGTTAAAGGGAATTTTGTTGAGAATAAACGAGTGTATTTCCACCATACCGCAAAACGATAGGGATTCTATTTCATTGAAAGCAGGTCTTGAAGCAAATAGAAACAAAATTATGTCCATATTATACAAAGCAGAACCAGAAGAAATTCCTATAATGATAAATGATTCAACCAAAACTAAAGACATTGTTATATTGGAAAATAAATCCATAAATGAATTATATCCAAATGAAATAAAAAAAATAGTTGAAGCTGTCAATTTTGAGGACGCTGAAAAAAATGTGCATAAAATACCAAGAAAACAAAAAGATAATAAATATACAAACTATTTTAAAAACTTCAAATTCTTTTACGAAAAATTAAAAGACAAATCTGATTCTCAATTAAATCTTTTTGCAAAGACATTTTTAAATAATTGTCAAGTTATTGAGATAAGAAGTTGGCAAATTGAACAAGCTATTACGATGTTTAATTCTCTTAATTCAACAGGAATGCCACTTACCGATGCAGATATAATTTCTGCACAATTATATGCAAATGCGGGTGAAAATAAATCAGATTTCAATAAAAGGTGGGCAGAAATCAATACGTTAGCAGTTGAATTAAGTACCAGAAAAATAATCGATATAAATGGTGTCTTACAACAATTTATGTACATTAACAGAGCTTTAAACAAAGAATATGTTAACAAAAAAGTGGATGGGAGTATTATAGTTGATGTAACCACACCAGGTTTAAGAAGATATTACACTGATATTAAAAAAGAATTATTAAATAACCCATTAGAATTATGTAATAGTTTAGAAAAAATTGCAAAACTTTGGGACAGAGTCAAAGATTATCCTTTAGTTAAGTTATTATTAAAATTTAATGAAAATGCAAAACTATTCTTTGCTGGTTATTTATATCGATTTGAACCAGAAGAAATTTTAAAAGAGAATATATCTGAAATTTGTGAATGTTTAATTAGGTTGTTCGCAATATTAGAAGTTGATGACATTGGTTATTCCAGTTCGAAATTTAAGACCTTTTTATTTGGTGAAATGATAAAATTGGTTGATAGCAATAAAACAATCGGTGAAATAAAAAAAGATTTTGATGAACATATCAAAAATAATTGGAAAGAAGAAAACATTAAGGAATCTATTGCTGAATATAACAAAAACATATTGGTATATCTGAATGAATATCTTTATGCGAAACAAAAAAATTACGAATTTGATTTTACAGAAAATGTAAATATAGAACATATAATGCCAGCAAGTGGACGAAACATTTCAACTATACAAAATGATGCTCAGATATCAAATGATGAAGAATTCAAAAGTTTAGTAAGTCAATTAGGTAATAAGATTTTGCTTGAAGAAGACATTAATAAATCAATTAGCAACGAATGGTTTAAAACTAAAAAACAAAATTCCATAAAAGATAAAACCGGATATAAAGACAGTAAATATCCAATTGCTAATGCTTTGATTAATTATTCAAATGATACTTGGAGAAAAGAAGATATAGTTGCCGCTACTAAAAAAGCAACTGAAAGAATTTTGAAATTTATATTTTATAAAAACAATGAAGAATAAAACACCTGCTACTAACAGCGGCTATACGCCATTAAAACGGCGCATAGCCGAAACCGTTAGCAGCAAGGCTATCGGACGACTGAGAGCACATTGACGGAGTAACAAAAAAGACGTTGAATGACCGTCCCCGTGTTCAACTTTTCGGCAGACTTTGGCGTAGTATTTTAGAACTGTTCTATTTATTTTGACTTGGTGTCAGAGGACAGTAATTCAGCGTCTAAAAGGACTTGTTAACGGACTGACAATTATCCGACAGCTTTAGAACTAACGATTAAAGATTTTTTTTGAAAAAAGATGAGTAATAACAGACAGGTAATACTTTTCATAGC
>CALJNE010000081.1 GCA_937982115.1 uncultured Bacteroidales bacterium
AGCAAAATCATTTTGAGAGGATTTTCAAGAAAAGGCTTTGGAAGGTGGAAAAGCTGATATGTTCAGAAAGATCAGTTTTTGCGAATAAAGATGAATTTAACTTGAAAAAATTAGAAGTGATTACAGGTAAAAAGAAGCAGAAAGAGATAAAACAAAAGCTACGCTATCAGGAGACGATAATGTATATGTTTAAAAGCTGGATAAATAATAGTATGCGTGGTGTTGCGACGAAGTATGTAGCCTTGTATGCTAATTATTTCATGAATTATGTTGGGAAAATATTTAATCCTGTTGATAGGCAAAGTTTTATACAGAAATATATCTGGTCATTTTATACTTTGCTTGAAGGATTTTACGAGAGTTTCATTACACAGCATACAGCTATGGAATATAGTATGCCTACAAAGCGAAAATGGAAGACATCGGGAAATTATTATTTTGATTTGAGTTTTAAGAGATATTAAATTAATTGGTTAAACAAAAAGATTCATGTTATTTCAAAAAAATACTCTTTAAAAAAGCTATGCCACTTTTAAAATTTGATAGACTAAATTTTATTAAGCCGATTAATCTGAAATTTTTTAAATAAATCATTACATTTGCTTTTAAAAGCAATATTCTGAGTTCTTTATTTGAAATATTTTTTAGTTTCAGAACAGTGTTTAATTGCTTGCGATATTCACTCCATTTTGTTGAGTTATAGGTATAATTGTATTTTTGATTTTTATAGTATTCATAGATTTTTGTTCCGGGGAAAGGAACCATTATAGCAAAAATCGGTTCTGTGGGGTTTAATTTACAAGCAAATTTAATAGTTTCGTTTATACTTTCTTTTGTTTCGTTGGGATGTCCAAAAATTAAAAAGGCTCCGGTTTTTATCTTGTATTTTTTACACAAATTAAAAGCATTAATGATTTTTTCTTTATTAATCCCTTTGCCAATCATTTTAAGGATTTCGTCATTTCCGGATTCAACGCCAAGTTCAATTTTACTAACCTGAGCTTTTTTAAGTTTTTTAATAAATTCTTCATTAATAAATGACACATGGGTTTGAATATCCCATTTTACCTTTTTGTAAATCTGTTTTTCAATGATTAAGTCTAAAATTTTTTCAGCATTTGAATTTTTACTTCCAAAAACTTCGTCACCAAAAGAGATTCGTTTTGGTTGCATATTTTCAATCAGCCATTCTATTTCTTTGATAGCATTTTCGGCAGAACGTTGTCTTACAATATTTCCATTAGGATTAAAACAAAAATTACAATTGAACGGACAGCCTCTTGAAGTTTGGATGAAATATTCTTTTGCTTTTGGCAATAAATGCCAGGCAGGTATTGGAAGTTCGTCGAGATTGGAGATTTTTTCTCGTTCGGGATTTACGATAATCTTATCTTTTTCTCGGTAGCAAATCCCTTTAATATTAACATACTTATCCTTTTCAGCATATTTTTGACAAAATTCTTTAAAAGAAATTTCTGCCTCACCGATAAAACCAATATCAAAGGCAGTAAATTCTTGCATACATTGTTCCGGAATTGCTGAAATGTGAGGTCCTCCGACGCTAATTATTGTTTGTGGCAAAACAGATTTTATTTTCTCTGCAAGTTTTCCTGCATCTTCAATTTCATACGTGAATGAACTAATACCAATGATATCGGGATTAAAGTTTAAAATTATCTTCAATAAATCAACTTCATCAAGCTGAGAGAACTTAGCATCAATGCACTGCAAATCACTCGTAATTTTTTCTTGTAATAAAACTGCTGCGAGAGAGGCTATTGAATATCGTACAAAGGAGGGTTTGTCGTATAATGGCTCTACGATTTTGTTTAAAGGAGGTGTTGTTAGAAATATTTTAGGTTTATTCATTTTTCTGTAAAGCAATGTAAAGTTTAAGAGTTTCGCGTATTGCCAGGAAAATTGTTTTTAACGATGCTCCTTTTGAAACTCCTCCCTGACGTGGATGATATGTGGATTGAACTTCGATGATTTTGTATCCCGAACGTATCATTTTTGCACAAATTTCACTTTCTACCAGAGAGCTAGTCAGTACCGGAGTAATATGGTCAAAGAATTGTTTTTTATAAATTTTTACCCAATTAACATCTCTAATTTTTATATTAAGAAAATATCTATTTAGAATTTTATTGAAAAAACTTAAAATCTTGCGAAAAGCTGTATAACGAGTCTTTTGTGTTCTGTAAAATGAAATAAAAGTATTATCGTCAAATTCAGCAAAAGGAATTAGTTCTTCGGGATTAAACTGTCCATCTCCGGGTATGGCACAAATATTCTCATATTGAGCAGCTTTATAACCTGAAAGTAATGCTTCACCAATACCTCTGTTTTTTGTGTGATTTATTACTTTAATTCTTTTCTCGTCAAAATCTTGAATAATTTTTAGCGTATTATCGGTACTGCCGTCATTAACGATTATAAGCTCTGATTTTTCCGGGTTCAGTCTATTGAGGACGCGTAACGAGGATTTAATGACGTTTTCTATTGCGTCCTGTTCATTATAAGCAAATATAATTAAAGACCAAGATTGCATTACAATAAAACTGTTTTCCCCTGGTTTTGTAATGATAATTTAGCTTTATCCAGGATTTGAGCTATTTTCAGACTTATCTGAAGATTTTGAATGTCTTGTTGATTTCTGATTACGCAGTTAGCAAATGCATCAATCATTATTTTTAAAGGTTCCATTGTATCATATTTTGGGACAAAAACATCTCCACGACGATAGTCAATAAGAATTCTCTCTTTTTCATCAGAGTTGAAGGTGATACCGGAATCATAAATCTTAATTTTTTCGGATGGCTCAATGTCGTTGTATATCAACATTTTTTTGTCGCCTCCGATAATCATTTGCCTAATCTTAACAGGAGCAGACCAACTGCAATGAATATGAATAATTAAATCAGAATTGTAAAACAATGTGAGATATGCTAAATTTTCAATATCTTTTTTGATGTGACATCTACCAACAGCACTCACTGCAACCGGATTTTCTTCGATAAAAGATAAAATTACTGATAAATCATGAGTTGCCAAATCCCCAAGAACATTCACATCATTCTGAAATATTCCTAAATTTATTCTTGTTGAGTCTATGTATAAAATTTTTCCTAAGTCTCCGGATTTAATGATTTCATAAATTTTTTTAATTGCCCCGTTATATAAAAAGGTAAAGTCAGAAAAAATTATCAATTTATTTGAAACGGCAATGTTTATTAATTCTTCGGTTTCTTTAAAACTGAGTGCCATAGGCTTTTCAACCAAAACATGTTTACCAGCGAGTAAAGATTGTTTAGTTAAAATATAATGCTGACTTGGATTTGTCGCAACAACAACACAATGGACATTTTCGTCATTAATAATTTCTTGAGGATTATGTGTAAAACGAGTGTGAGGGTAAAGTTTTTTTGCTTCGTTTAACCTATTTTCATCTTTATCACAGATATAATATAAATCCATTACGGGATGATGGTTTATGTTCCGAGCAAGATTAGGTCCCCAATATCCGTATCCAATTAATGCTGTATTCATGATAAAAACTTTTGTTTTGTAAAAATAAAAAAATTATTATTGTTAAAAAATTTTTAATCAATTTATGAATATACCATTTAATAACCTGAAATTAATCCATAGTCCTATAAAAGACGAAATTTTGAGAAATTTTTCGGATATTATTGATGATTCTGCTTTTGTAGGGGGCAAATATGTTGAAGAATTTGAAAAAGCATTTGCCGAAAAATTAGGTACAAAACATTGTATTGGTGTCAGTAATGGGACTACAGCATTATGGGTTGCAATGAAATCATGCGGAATAGGGATTGGAGATGAAGTAATTTTACCTGCAAATACTTTTTTTGCCTGTGCCGAAGCAGTTGAAATGTGCGGAGCTGTTCCGGTTTTTGTTGATAATGATGAATACTTTAATATTGATATTACAAAAATAGAAAACGCTATCAGCCCAAGAACAAAAATGATTATGGCTGTGCATCTTTATGGGCAGGCTTGTGAAATAGAAAGAATTTCAGAAATTTGTAAAAAACATAATCTTTTATTGCTTGAAGATTGTTCACAGTCTCACTTTTCAAAATATAGAGGAAAATATTGCGGTACTTATGGAGATATCGCAACGTTTTCTTTCTATCCGGGAAAAAATCTCGGTGCTTTTGGCGATGCCGGAGGAATAGTTACAAACGATGATATTTTGGCAGAACGTTGCAAACTCTTTCGTAATCATGGCGAAGCAGGAAAATCAAACCACGTAATGGTTGGATTCAATTGCAGAATAAATCCTTTTCAAGCGGTTGCTCTAAAGGTGAAGTTAAGATTCATTGATGATTGGATTGCAAAACGTAAAATGATTGCCGACTTGTATCAAAAACATTTGGCTGATTGTGAAAAAATTCACTTACCAAAAACAAAAGAAAACTCAGTTCATACATTCCATTTATTTGTAATTCTTGCAGAAGATAGGGAAAATTTAAGAAATTTTCTCATCGAAAAAGGTATAGCAACAGGAATTCATTATCCTGTGCCATTACCTTTTCTGCCTGTTTATCAAGAATGTTATTCAAACAAAGAAATCTTATTTCCAAATGCCAAAAATTTTTCTTCAAAAATTCTGTCATTACCAATTTTTCCCGGCATGACAGAAGAACAAATTAAATATGTATGTGAAAATATTTTAAGTTTTTATTCAAAATAGTATTTCTATTTATCTAATACGAACTTTAATACTTGACTATTTTCTCCTTTTTCAATTATTAGAAAATAAATAGAATTGTCGAGAAAATTAAGAATAAGTTCATTTTCAGGTTTTACTTTAGAAAATAATACTTTTCCATCAATGGATAAGATAGTTAATTTATCTATTTCAGAGTTGTTGTCAATTTTTAGTATTCCTCTGCAAGGATTAGGATATATTTTGCAAGTGCTAAAGTATGAATAATCATTTGAAGTTGGAATGTGGACGATAATGCGATTTTCATCAATATATGTATTAGGAGCACAACCTTGATTGTAGGCAGTTAAACTAACTTGATATTCTCCTGATTCAGTATAAATGCAGTATGGATTTATATCTGTGGATGTCGAACCGTTACCAAAATCCCAAAGATATGCATCGGCATTTTGCGAAAGATTACTAAAAATAGCAATACTTTCAGGTAAATATAAATCATGATTAAGGACACTAAAATATGCAAAGGGCGGTTCATGAATTCTCACAAAATTATTTATTACTAAAGTGTCTGTTTCGTATAACCCATGTGCTATTAAAGTTGCATTGTAGATTCCCGGAGCATCATATATTACGATTGGTTCAGAAAGAGTTCCTGAAATTTGATATGCTTCGGGAAAAATCCATTCGCAATTTACATAGTTAGTAGAATTGTTAACAATCTGAATTTCTTGATTAGTGCAAAAATTATAAGCATTTACTGAGAATTGTGCTTTTGGAGGCATTATTCTTTGAAACTTCACAGCATCAAAAGCCAAAGGTTCAGAGGCATAGCCAGTTGAATCCCCAAGGTAAACATAAAAATCTTTTCCCTGAATAAACTTGAAATCTCCCAGTTCTACCCATTCATTTTGATATTCTCCTTGGTTTTTAATAATAATAGTACAAGTATCTTCATGATAAATGCGATAGTGAGCATTTTGGGCAGTAGCATTATCGGATGGTATAAAGGCAGAGATTTTGTAATAACCTTCATCTGATAAATTTGGTGTCCATGTAACCCAACAAATATCATTTGATGTTGCCATTGACCCTGTCCACCAGTAATGATTATTATATCCGCCGTTTACGTCTCTGTAATATCTCATCGTACTTCCGGCTTCACTATTGTTCATTTCAAATCCATTATGAAAAAATAAATCATCAATAATTGTGTCATTATATACTACTTCTTGTGTATGGGCCGTAACAGTCCATGCAATTACACCATAACTTCCATTATAGTCAAGATTTTGAAAGCCATTGTTATATCCGGGCCAATCGTAATAAACCTTATGTCCGTCGTAACTTGGCCAACTAGGAGTATTCTTATCGCCGTATGGTTCACTGAAAATTAAAGTTCGTTGTCCAACAACGTAACCTTTAGTTAATATCAAATGACCTGCACTTGTAAGCATGGCACACATGGGAAGTGGATATTGATTGTCAATTTCATTTGTAACAGAATTCCAAGTAACAGAACTATTCCAAGCCTGAGAGGACTCAAAATAATGCAATTCCATATAATTCCTCATTTTTGAATTCGGAGAGCCTAATCCCCACATATAACCATAACCTCCATAAGCAACATCGCCACCGGAAGTCGTAGCCGAGTTTTCAAAGTAATACTCGTTAAACCTATATTTGGTACAAACGTAATTCCCATAATTACTTACATGAGGATAAAGTTTTGTAACGTTTACAGGCCATTTAGGCAATCTGTTATAATACGAAATAGCCATAATTGCACAAGTGGGAGCACAAGACCCATTACCGTAATGTGAATTTGGAGTATCATACACTTGATGTGTATATGGCACTTCGCCCGGAATTAAAACTTCTGCTTTTGTATCAAGTGTGCGACTGTATATTTCGTTAATCTCAAATTCAGGAACATTTATCTCCTTAATTTCTCCTGAAATAATATTTTGTTTGTATATCTTTTTTGAATTATAAGTGTGATAGATGATTTCATTTTCACCGATAAATACAGCTTGCATTTCGGCAATATCAGAAGTATTTGTAATATTTAAAAACTTTCCGGACTTGTAATCTACAATAAAAATATCTGAATTTTGAAGATATTCGTCGGTTGTTTTTGTTAAATAAAAAATTATTTTCTCACTGTCTGGTGACCATTGTGGATATAATCCATAAGGTAATTGATATGTTTTTTGAGTTTCAATTTCAAAAACATAAATATAATCCGACTGGTAAAGCAATTTTTTCCCGTCAGGAGAGAATCTCGGATATGATGAGTTTTTATTTATTTCCGAAATTATTATTGACTTTTGATTATTTAAATCTTTAAGGTAAATAACCCCATCAATATCATAAGCTACAAATCTTTCATCTTTTGAAATCGAAATGTAATTAGAATAATCTTCAAGAACATAAACTCGATGACTATTTTTTGATGAAATGTGTAAAGTGTTTTCGACAGTATATACAATTGAATTATCCGAAAAAACCGGTTGTCCGCAAAATTTTTGTGGTACATCAAGTTTTATTAGTTTGTTTTCTGCAAAACTATATACTGCTGGAGTTTGACCTTCGTTCCCAATTATTTTAAATCCTATTGCCTTCCTGTCAGGAGAAATACTGTAGTATCTTCCACAACCCGGTGAAGTTTGAATTGTTTTGAATTCACCATCTTTTAGAAAATATAAATTATTATAGTAATTATCAGTAAATAAAATTCCTCCATCAACAGTATTTACATCACAAAAATATTTGGATGCTTCAACATCATAAGCATTTAAGTCTAAACTTTGACTAAATATTGAACATGAAATTAAAATGCTTATGAAAACTATTAAAACATTATTCAATCTTTTCATACTTCGTGATAGTTATTACAGTTTGACCATTTGAGGATTCCGTATTTCTTAACCAGAGTTCTTTTTTAGTGAGTTTAATAATCTCTGATTCTAATGTTTCACTATTTACTGTTATAATTATTTTTTCTTTTTCTTCGTCAAGTTGCCAATTAATTTGTTGGGATTGAGTAAAAGGAAAATTAAAGCCTTCTATATTTATGTTTGCCGATATGGTAATCAATCCGGTGTTGTTTTTTTCGAGTTTCATGCGAATGTAATTTAATCTTATATCACTGACATCAATATCTATACTGTCAGGAATAAAGTTTGATGCAGAATTTAAAAACTCGTTAATGTTGATTTCTTCTCCATTAACAATGGTATGTTTTAACTCCCATGTCCCAATTAGCCTTTTGTTTACGGATAACAATGTGAAAGAAGGACCTTCTTCATATTTTTTGCAAGATGCAACAGCAAAAAATAAAATTAAACTAATAGCAGTTAATTTAAAAAGTTTTTTTCTCATAGTTTAAAATTTTAAAGTTAAAAATATTATTATTTCACTACATTTATCCATTTGCCTTTTGTTGATGCAAAATTATTATTATCGTACATAGTTTCACAATATGTAGCAGGTAAATAAAATCTTCCTTCATAACTAGCATTTAACATAACTCTAAAAGTATAACTTCTATTTTTATACATGTTGAAGTAGGTTAAAATTCTGTCGTCACGAATATCCCTGTAATCATAATAGGAATCCATTCCTAAATTATTCTCAAAGAGTCGGGAATTAATAATTTCCCAACCGGATGGGAATATTTGTGTTAGAGCAACATTTTCAAGTATATTGTACAGCGAAGTGTTTGACATAACTACAGTAGCAATAAAATCTGTACCTTGTTGCAGATTAGTAACATCAATATTTTCGCCGTTAAGGTTAGTGTAATATACCTGCATAGCAATATTAGAATTACGAAACGTCTCTTCCCCTGCTGCAGGAATTCCTCGATTTGTAAGTCTTACAAAATATGTGTTTTCAGTTGGCAAAAACTTAAATTCAGTATTAGCCTCTTCGGAGAGGTTTAGTTTTGTTTTATAAACAGGTTTATTCGAATTAATTGTTTGCTTGTTTCCGTTGATTGTGTATTCAAGATTAATTTTTTCGTTTTTACCATATTTCTTCATAAATTTTGCGGCAGCAATTAAACTGTATGCAGTTGTTTGAGTGCTTGCATAAGTTTCAGAACCTATTACTGAAGCAACATCAATTAGCATAGTAAATGCTTTTTCTTTTTCTCCAAGTTCTGTAAGCGTTTCGAGTATCATGGACTTATCACGAGTGTCGCTGCCAAAAGTACCACCTAATTCAAAATATTTTTTTACGTTGGTATCAAGTTTTGAAATAATATCCTTTGCAATATTTGTTTTGCCTGTGATGGTGTACGTTAGAGCAAGTCTCCATGCAGCTTCGTTTGAGATTTTGCTTTCTTTAAGTCGGTTCATCGCACTTCTGTCGGGATTTCCTGCAAGAGCCAGAGTATAAAGCCTGTATGCCTGAGTTAACTGTGATGCCGGACTATCATTTGTCCACTTTGAAGATTTTTCGGATTGATATTTTATCCACTGCGATTTTAAATTACCTGGAATTTGATATCCGGCTTTTTCTGCTTCAATGATAAAATGACCGGCATAGTTGGTTGCCCATTCCGAAACATTATTACTTCCCGGCCAATAAGCAAAACCTCCGTTTGGCAATTGAAATCTCTGTAACAGATTTAAAGTACTTATCATGTTATCTTTGATTTTTTCTTTTTGTTCGTTTGTAAGTTCAATAAATTCCGATAAATATAATTGTGGAAACGCTCCTGAAATTTTTTGTTCTAAACACCCATGTGGATAAGAAGTTAAATATTGTATCCTCTTTTCGAGATTTAATGGCGGAATATTATAAATTTCTAAGTATGTTTCGTTGGTTCCTTTTATAAATTCCGGTTGGTAATTAAATGCCAAATCGTAATTTCCTGTGGTTTTGTCAATTACTTGGGTTTGATATGTATTCGGATAACTAACATCCATTTCGATATTATATTTAGAAATATTATTTCCGGAGATGGCAGTAATTTCAATTTTGGCAACACCTGTTTTTTCAGTCGCGGATAATTCAAAGTCAATATATTTTTCTCCTTCTTTGGAGAAAGTCAGAGATTTTGACGAAGCTCCGTTTATTGTTAGTAATCCGTTGGTCCTTACTGAAACACTAACATTCTTTACTTCGGGTTTCATGGCAAAAACGGTTACAGGCAACTTGAAAGTTTCTCCTGTTTTGATTGTTCGAGGAGCTGTTCCAAGTATCATTAAAGGTTTTTTTACAGGAGTTGTTTTTTCTACTGAGCCATAAGAATTTTCTCCTGCAGCCACAACCATTGTTCTAACAGAACCAATGTATTGAGGTAGCTGAATTGTATGAGTTCTTACACCACCTGCCGAAACTGTATATGGTCCAAGGAAAATAACCAATGGTTTAAATCTCTGAGCCTGGATAAGATCTTCAGGAGAAACTCCTTCTGTGTCTCCACCGATATTTAACAATCGGCTGGATTTAAACATTACATATTCCATTATGTAATTATATATATCCCATGTATAAACTCCCAAATTTTGTTTACTGAAAAAGTAATTCCACGGGTCAGGCGTTTTAAAGTTGGTAATGTTTAATAATCCTTCGTCAACAATAGCCAGTGTATAGGTCATTGGCTTACCGTTCTTTTCCCGAACATTTATCGAAAATTTAGATTCAGCAAGCAGCTCGTCGGGCATGTTGATTATCGGATGCAACTCTGTTTGAGGATCTTTGATTTGAACTGGCAAAATTCCATACATTCTTACCGGACGGTCATTAATTTTTTTGCCGAAAGACTGAATATAGCTTACATTTATATAAATATTCGGAGCCATTTCCGGTTTTGCAATGAAACTAAAATTCATGTTTCCATTCTCTGAATTTATCCAGAAATGATCGAGAACTCTATATCCGTTTTCAATGCTCACAAGAGCTTTTCCGCCATAAACGGGAACACTTACTTTTATTTCTTCACCGACATTATAACTGTCTTTATCGCTTGTTAGACTGAGAATGTCGGAGGATTTTATTTTATTTGTTTCGGTGTAAGTATCTGAATAAGAGCTTACATATAAATTCATTGAGCTCGTATGCCCGTCTTTTAAATCTTTTACTGCCAAAACATAACTACCGTAATCATCGAATTTAACAGGGAATTCGGCTTTACCATTTTTTACTGAAATCTTTTGACGAAGAATTGCATTGTTGTAATTGGCTGTAATAAAATCTGTGCGGTCATATTGAGAATCATACCACCAGTAATATTCCATTCTGTAAATGGAAATTTCTACTTCATGTTCGGTTTTATCCAGCTTTTTGTTACGGTCTAAAAGTATAATGCTCAGGTTCAAATCTTTGTTAATAGGTAATGAGTTTGGATATTTATCATTTTCTTTTATTTTGATACCTACGAAGGTATTAAATGGATAATAAACAAATGATTTTTCATTCATACTGAAGTTTCCGCTTTTTTCAAAAACCTTAACATCAAGTTTCGCATTCAAAACTCCCGGAGCATTTTGGGATAAACTTAACTTTACAGGAGCTTTAAAGACACCGTTGTTATCTGTTTTGCCAGACAAAAGAGGCTTTGTGGTGTATTCAAAATTACTGTGATTATTAATGAAATTATAATCTTTGTATCCCGGGAACGGATTATAGTTTGGATTAAGGCTTATATTTGTTTTTGTTTCAAGATCGGCAGCATCTGCTCCGTGCAGCCATTTTGCTGTTATAATTGCATTTACCGTTCCGTCGCCACTCAGGTAATCTTTATCAAGATTAATTTCTATATTCAAACGATTAGGTCTTATGGTTTCAACCATTAAACTTTTAGTGAAAACATTGCTGCCTATTTTTATTGTGGCATTATAATAACCTGTTGGATCATTGGGTTTTGTTGGAAACTTAAAAACGTGAAAAGATTTATCATTTTTATTTTGAACCTCTTTATAGATTAGTTGATTTTTGGGATTTCTAACTTCTAAAACTATTGGATGTCCTGTAGGAATTGGATCTTGTTTGTCGTTGATGATTAAACCTAAATAAATCGTATCGCAGGGTCTTCTTACTCCTCTTTCTGTGTAAATAAAGGCTTTTATTTTTGCAGGATTGTATTCTCCATAAACATTAAACTCAGATGTGGAAAGAGCCTTGTAATTTTGGAGTTTGATGTAATTTTTTTGTTTTCCTGATGTGGCAACCACAAAATAAGCTTTTTCATTTTTTGGAATATTCAACACTGAATATCCTTCTGAATTTGTTGTGCCTGATGCGATAAGCTGTTGTTGATAATTGAAAACTTCAATCTTTGCGCCACTAATGAATTCAGAATTCAAAATATTGGTTAGAAAACAGTGTATTTTGTTGTCTTTCCCCATCTTGGCAATTATGCCTATATCTGTTGCAAGAACATTGTATTTAATTGCTTTCGAGTAACCGTAATAATATGGCGAGCAAGGATCATCATAAAGGTTGTTATTTCCATAGCCCCGGTAGTAATCATCATAATAATTATCGTAACCAGAATTTGTTTCAAGTTCAGCGGTGCTAAATTCATCAATATTTTCAGGATAAAAATATTCATTAAACCAGCTCCAATCATCATTTTCACCTAATAGAACCAGTTTGTTTTCCGACGAAACTCCGGAATTCTGATCGTTAGAACAAGGATATATACAATTTTCTTTGCGAAAAGCTATTTCTACTCTGTAAATAGCTCCCGGATCAGGTTCTATTATGTCGCTGAGATTTAAATGAAATAAATTCCACTCTGAAAAATCTTTTACATCGGTTTGTTCAAGACTGACAGTTTTACATTTAATAACTTTTGCTACTTTGTTCAAATTATAGGATTCACTTAAATCATTATCCTGCAAAAACTGTAAAATATTATTTTGAAAAATTTTAGTAATTCTAACATCAACAGCTCTTATGTTTACTGCCTGAAAACTAATGTATTGCCCATTAGGAGAGGAGGGGAGGATTACTCCGTTATCATTTTTTGCAAGAGCAGGTTTGATATATTTAAAATTTATTTGATATGAATAAGGCTTTTCTAATTTTTTACCATGAATATTTTTAATATTTTCATTTATGTACAATGTAACAGCATTATCAATCCTGCTATCTGGGATTATTTTAATCATGTTGTCAATAATCAAATATTTAAGGTCTTGATTTTCGCCGAGGGTAATAAGACCTTCGAGCAATTGGTCTTCTTTTATTGGGTCGGAGAATATAAGATTTATGTATTGTTCGGGATAGGTGTTAACTTTGTATTCAAGCAGTTTAAATTCATCGAGCGGGGGAATTTCTAAATTAAGCATGCCTTTACCACCGGCACCGAACTTTTCGCCGTTAAATTCTACTTTGAGTTCGCGGGCAGTATTTTTTCTTTCGATGTTTTTTATGTTTAATTGAAACTCATCATCTTTAAGTTGTTCTGTTTCAAATTCAATGGATTTATCGTCAATTTTTGTTGTAATTGCTTCTTTTATCTGTGTTAAATCTTCTTTATCATTAAGTTTTATTTTATATGTAACATCTTGTTTTGTAAATTCCTGTCGGTCGGTGGTTGTAACTTTTTCGAGTGAAAGCGAAATATTCTGATGGCGAGTATGAACAGCAAATGTAAAATGTTTTAAATCACCTGGAATTTTTTTATCAATTTTCCATAAATTTAAAGTGATAAAATATTTTTTGCCGGATTCAAGAGGTTTATCCGGTTTAAATTCAATGATATTATTATCTTTTATATTTATTTGGCCTTTCACTTCAGGGAAAATGCTTATTAAATTATTATTAATCTTTTGCGATTTAAGTTTGTTGAAAAATTCCGGAGTTAATTGAATAAGTATGGGATCGTTTTTAGAAATCACATTCGAGGAATGTGCAGAAATATATGGAATGTATTTTTCCGGGTCTGAAATTTTTATTTTTTTGTAATTATCCTGTGATCTGATAATCATAAATACTGTAAGTGCAACTGCTGCAATTAATACTAATACTGCCGGGTTTTCTAATTTTTTCATGATTGATATTTTTTATTTCTTAAACAAAAATAAACAAAAAAAACCTATTTCAAAATAGGTTTTTTTGTTTTATATTTATTTTTTTATAGTAATTTTATTTTAGTTTTCTTCTTTTGAGTCTTCAAAAGTTTCTGAGTCTTTATTGATTTTTATTGTTATGCCTTGTTTTTCGCTAAAGCCAACAACAATTGTATCGCCTTGTTTAATCTCAGCTTTGATAATTGCTTCGGCCATTGTGTCTTCTACGTATTTTTGGATTGCTCTTTTAAGAGGTCTTGCTCCGAATTTTGGGTCGAAACCTTTTTCGGCAAGGAAATTTTTTGCTGCCGGAGTAATTTTTATGTTATATCCAAGGTCTTTAACTCTTTCATAAAGGCCTTTTAACTCAATATCAATGATTTTGAAGATATGCTCTTTTGAAAGTGAGTTGAACATAATGACATCATCAATACGATTCAAAAACTCCGGTGCAAAAGTCTTTTTTAAGGCATTTTCAATAATACTTTTTGCCTGAGCATCAACGGAAGCTTTTTTTGCGGAAGTTTCGAAACCAACACCTCTGCCGTATTCTGCAAGTTGTCTTGTTCCGATGTTGGAGGTCATTATAACTATTGTGTTTCTGAAATCAATTCTTCGTCCGAGGCTATCAGTTAAACGTCCTTCATCCAGCACCTGAAGTAAAATATGGAATACATCAGGATGGGCTTTTTCTATTTCGTCCAATAATACTACCGAATAAGGTTTGCGACGAACTTTCTCGGTTAATTGACCGCCTTCTTCATAACCAACATAACCAGGAGGAGCTCCAACAAGCCGCGAAACAGAGAATTTTTCCATGTATTCGCTCATGTCAATACGTATTAGAGCATCTTCGGTGTCGAAAAGATATTTGGCTAAAATTTTAGCAAGTTGTGTTTTTCCGACACCTGTAGGCCCGAGGAAAATAAATGTTCCAATAGGTTTGTTAGGATCTTTAAGCCCGGCTCTGTTTCTCTGAATTGCAAGAACAACTTTTTTAATTGCTTCATCCTGACCGATTATACTGCCTGCAAGTTCTTCTTCCATTTTAAGCAATCTATTGCCTTCGGTTTGTGCAATGCGTTTTACCGGAACACCGGTCATCATTGCAATAACTTCGGCAATATGCTCTTCGTCAACAGTTTCTCGTTTTTCGCTCATTTCTTTTATCCACTGATCTTTGGCTCGTTCGATTGCGTTTTCAATTTCGCGTTCTTTGTCGCGAAGAGCAGCGGCTTTTTCAAATTGCTGATTGCGAACAGCTTGAAGTTTTAATTCTTTTGTTTGAGCCAAATCTTCTTCGAGTTTGTTTATTTTGTGAGGAACGGCTGCTGATTTAATGTGAACTCTTGCTCCGGCTTCATCCATTGCATCAATAGCTTTATCGGGCAGAGCTCTGTCGCTTATATATCGCATTGTAAGCTTTACGCATGCTTCTAAAGCTTTGTCTGTATAAATTACATTATGATGATCTTCGTATCTTGCTTTTATTTTGCGTAAAATATCAAGGGTTTCTTCAGGAGAGGTTGCTTCGACCATTACTTTCTGAAAACGACGTTCTAAAGCTCCGTCTTTTTCGATATACTGACGATATTCGTCGAGAGTTGTAGCCCCTATACATTGAATATCACCTCGGGATAATGCTGGCTTTAACATATTTGCGGCATCGAGCGAACCTGTACTGCTTCCTGCTCCGACAATAGTGTGAATTTCGTCAATAAATAAAATTACATCGTTAGCCTGAACAAGCTCGTCAATGATTGCTTTCATACGTTCTTCGAATTGTCCGCGGTATTTTGTTCCTGCTACTATGCTTGCCATGTCGAGAGTAATAATTCTTTTATCGAATAAAAGATGAGGAACTTTTTTCTGAACAATTCGAGCTGCCAGGCCTTCGACTATTGCGGATTTCCCAACTCCTGGTTCTCCTATTAATACCGGATTGTTTTTCTTTCGACGACACAAAATTTGAGAAATTCTCTCTATTTCAACATCACGCCCTACAATTGTATCGAGTTTACCTTCTTCGTAAGATTTTGTAAGATCAACACCAAAAGTGTCCAATACAGGAGTACTGCTTTTGCCTTTTGCAGAAGTTTTTCTGCCAAGTCCGGGATCGTTTATGGACGAACTTCCAAATTTTGACGAACCTCCAAAATCATCATTGTCCTCGTCGTCATCATCCTCGTCGTCATCATCTGATCCGAACGAGCCTGTAAATGATTTCATCTCCATGCTCATGCGAACCATATCATATTCAATATTGAACTCATCAAGTAATTGAGAAAAACGACTCGGAACTTTGAGAATAGCCAGTAATAAATGCCCTGTATTTATTTCATCACTGTTTAGAGAGATTGCTTCGGTGTACATAAATTTTTGGATTCGTTCCGTAGTCTTTGTCGGAACAACTCTATCCATATCATTTATTGTGAGGTTAACGTTAGGATTTTTTAACAAATTTTCAATTTTTGCTTTTAAATCCAATAAGTTAACATCAAGTTCTCTAAGTATTTCGACAGCTTCACAATTTGATTCTCTTAACATCCCTAAAAAAAGATGCTCCGGACCTAAATAATCGTTTCCAAGTCGTATGGCTTCTTCTTTCCCATACTGTATAGCATCTAAAAGGGATTGAGAAAATTTTCTTTTCATTTTTTTCTTTTTATTTCAACTTACAAAAATAATAAATCTTTCTTTATTAAAACTAAAGATTTTCTTAAATGTTTAGGAGTAGTAAGTAATTTTATATTATTTAATGTTTGATATACTTCTTTAAAGAGACGTTTATTTATTGTATTTCATTTTCTTTTGGTGGCATGTAATAAAACTCAGCATCAATTCCTTTAAAATTAGGAACAGGATACTTTTTGTAATCTTCGGTTATGTTTTTATACTTGTAATTTTCTGATATTTTATAATTTTCAGGATTAAAAACAAATCTGTAAAGATTGTACAGAAACATAAAATCCATTCCTGCATAATCCCAAACTTCATTAGCATTTCTGTTTCCTTTGTTATTTGGCCAATTTAAACGAGATGAAGTTGACCAGAAGGGGCTATAATCCGGACGTGTAAAATCTGTACTGGGAAATGAATTAGGAGCCGCAGTTAAAAGATCTTCATAATATGCTTTATCGGTTTCGTAAATCCTTGTGCCGGGATGGTAAATAACTTCGTATTTTCTCTTATGCAAAATATAAAGCACAAGTGGATTGTGTTCGTAAGTATATTTTTTTCGTTTATCTCCCAAACAATAAAGAAGCTCGTAAGAATTTTTATTTATATTTATATCAGCAATACTTGCAAGAGCTCTGAACATATAGTCATCAATTTCTTCTGGCAAAGGTACGGCGGCAGTTTTTACTATGTAAAGTTTTTTGAAAAGTAGTGATTTGAATAAATATGCAGAAAGTCCTTTATCGGAATTGTCGTAATGATAATTTTTGCCTGTTATTGCTCGGGCAGCTTCGGACATTCCGTATGAATTCATCCATACTCCCATATCTTCTCCGTTACCTTCGGCTACAAGATCGTTTGTAACAGGATTCATTATATACCACGAACTACTCATAATTCCACCTAAATGATTTTTCGATGGTCTTGCTCTGCCTTTTAAAGGTTTTAATACAATTTTCGGCGATGGATATTCGTGATAGCAATGTTTTATTAATCTGTCAACAATGTCGTCAATCCACCTTCCAAAATAAATCATATCTCCTGAAATAATATTTTTCGATTTAAGGTATTCAGGAATAAAATTGTTGTAAAAGTTTATTTCTATTCCGGAGAAATTTTCATTGTCAACAAGTTTTTTTACTAAAGCCAGAGCCTGCATAAGATAAATTATGTTGTCCTGCGACATTCCCTGTCGAGGAATTGCTCCCTTTTGAAAAACGGATAAAAACGTATTAGTTCCGTCTTTAGTTTTTATGTGCCAACCGTATTGCGATTTAAAATGTTTATGGTATTGTCTCCAGAAGCCTAAAGTAACATCATCTCTCAGCAGAAATCCGTTTATGTCTTCAGGGTATTTTATGGACTGGTTTAATGGAGTGCTGTCATTAATAAGATTGTGGTGTTTACGTAAAACATATTCTGAGTATAAATCAAGACGTTCGAGAGCAAGCATAGAATAGATTAGCATTGTTAGAGTTTCCCGGTAATCCTGGTTATTGTTTTTTAAAAGACGATATTCAAGAGCCAGTATGCTTAACCAATGATTATAATTACTGTTACCATCGCTCCAACTTAACCATTTTACCGAACCATCGGGATTTAATTTACGGTCAACGGCAGGAATGTTAGTTCCAAATTGCTCTACATTAGGACTTACTAAAATAAATTCATTTAGTAAACGTGTTCGATAATTAAGATATTTTTGATGCAAATCATTGTTTGCATAAAACAGCGTACTCCAAAAAAGAATAAAAACAAATATCAGATTCTTGTTCATTTTCTTATTTTTTCCAAAGTAAATGAAATTTTTTTAAGTTTAATATAGCTTTTATCCAATTTTGCCATAAGATGATATTTTAACTTTATGATGTTAATAATATCTAAATACCAGATTTATAAAAATCCATAAGCCTTAGTAATTTTGTGTAAATGGAATTATTATGAAATATATTAAATATTTTACAAGTATAATATTTTTTCTGTTAGCGTCTGGAATAGTCTTTTCTCAAATGACGCAGGAGGAATATATAAAGAAATACAGCGAGCTTGCCGTCAAGGAAATGAAACGAGCAGGAGTTCCTGCAAGCATCACGCTGGCTCAAGGAATTATAGAATCAGCAAGCGGAAACTCTTATCTTGCCAGAGAAGGGAATAATCATTTCGGAATAAAATGTCATAAATCCTGGCAGGGAGAGAAAATTTATGCAGATGACGATGCTAAAAACGAGTGTTTTCGTAAATATAAAACTGTAGAAGAATCTTATCGAGATCATTCGGATTTTTTACGTTCAAACAGCAGATATTATTTTTTATTTGAACTTGAAATTACCGACTATGTCGGTTGGAGTAACGGATTGAAACAAGCCGGTTATGCCACTAATCCGAATTATGCTAATATTTTGATTTCGATGATAGAGAAACACAAACTCAATGAATTTGATACAGGTGAAGCAAAACCTATTACCAGAGATGAAAAACGTGAAATTCGTCGTGAACAAAGAACTTTGCAGCGAGAAATTAGTTTTGGCGGAATGGAAATCTTCGAAAACAACGGAGTGCCTTATATAATAGTTCAATCAGATATTAGTTTAAAAGATCTTGCTCAAGAACTTGATCTCATGGCCTGGCAACTTGCTCGATATAATGACTTACAAAAAGACGACAGCCTCAAATCAGGAAATATAATTTATATTAAACCTAAGAAAAATAAAGCAGCAAAAACTTATGAAATACATCAGGCTTCAGGTAGCGAAAATTTATGGGACATTTCACAAAAATATGCAGTTAAACTAAATAGACTAAAAAAATATAACAATATTGAAAATGCTTTTGAAACCTTACCAAAAGGTACTAAGGTAAAACTAAGAAGCAAATGATTTTAAAAGTCATAATTTTCTTTTGAACCGAATCCTATTTTTAAACTTATACCAACGGATTCGTGTTCTAATAACAATTCATTAAATGAATATTGATTGAGATAACCGTAATTTAAGGTTTCGTTAAGTTTTTGCAGGTTTATCTTTAATAGGGGATAGTTGTAAAAAGCAATAATATCTAAATTGAATTTTGGACCGCCACAAGAAATTCCGTAATGCAGCTGTAAACTTGGCAATGGTTTGCTCACCGGAGATTTAACAAAAAATGCCATAGTCTCACCATCGTAAATTCGAGCTGTATATTGTTCGATTTTTAATCCAATTCCTGGGCCTGTGCGAAAAAAATTTGTGTTTACAAACAAGAATCTTGTTGAAACTGTAAAACCATTATGAGCAAGCAATAAATTTTTCTTATATTCAGTATGAGTAGAGTCAATGCCTTGGGAACAGGTTTTATAAGAAATAAAGTGAAATTCAGCTCCTAATTCCATAAATCTGTGGTGAATTTTATAGCCGAAGTTCACTCCGTAAAGATATTCAGGAGTTGCAAAGATTTTTTCTGTACTAATGTTATATTGACTGTGAAAACTATTGTAATCATCCAGAATTAAATTTAATGCTTGATAATTTCTTATAATTTCGCTTTCCAGACCAATAAAAACATATTTTCTATCTTGCGAAAAACAGATAAAAGGGAAAAGAAAAACAAAAACAAAAAATAAATTTTTCAATGCCTAAATTTTATTTTTTATTACGATAATAAAGAATTTTTGTTGCAGGATTACGTGAAAAATTATGGGTAAAGCTTAAAAAGAATTTTTAAAAATCAAATTATACAAAATTTTGTGGGTAAAAGTTTCACGAAAAGTCTATATGACAAGGGATAAAGTGGATTTTGATATGGTTCGTTATTTTACAGGTGAGGTGTTCATATTCAAAATTTTGTTGTTGAATTTAAGTCAAAACTTGAACGGAACCATTGGAATTTTTGGGTTTTAGTTTCGTGATGTTTTTTTTATAATTCAATTAAAATTATACAAAATTTTGTGGGTAAAATTTCATTATAATCTTTATAATTCAAGGCTTATGATATTTTTTAAAAAGAAAATGCATACAATATTTTACTGAAATTAAATTATACAAAATTTTGTGGTTACTTTTTCGTGAAAACATTGAAATAACCTACAAAAACTACATTATTTTTTGTCAAACACCGGTTGTAATTTTTAACTTTGAAAACATAAATTAAGTAGTTAAGAATATTTTAATATAATTTTGCTAAAAGAATTTTTAGTTTTACTTATCTTTACAAAAAAATGAAGATGAAGAATTTTCTAATGTTATTTTTTGTTTTTCTTACAGGGATTATATCTGCTCAGAATTTTTCGCCAAACAAATTTAACAGCAGTTTTTACGGCACTCAGAATCGTGTATTTGCAGGAACGAGTTTTGTTAATTATTATGGCCAAAATATTTTTCTTTCTTATGCAGGAGCAATGAGTTCATTTAATGTTAATCCGAAACTTCGTTTAAGTGTAGGTTTGTTAAATACTTATGATAATATAAACTATGGTAGGACTGATTTTGTTTTAAACTCCAGCACTCAAATTACAAATAAATTTAATTCGGATGTTTATATTATTGCTTCAGGAGAGTATTTTCTTAATGATAAAATGAAAATACGAAGTAATAATTTTATAAATGTAGATGACAAGAAAAATTCCTATTATTCTTTTGGAATTGACTATAAAATTGGCGAGAAATCGTTTTTCTCGGCAGATGTTTCATTTTCGGGATACTATAACAAATTTACACGACATGGCATGAATTCCGGTTTGTTTTACGACAATCCTTACATTCGTCCTTTCAGTAATGATATTTTTACAGAACCTATAAGAGAGTGGTAAAATTTGATAAAAGCCTTCATTTGCCAACTTCAGTCAAAGAAGTAAGAGATTTAGGTTGGGATTATATTGACATAATATTGTTTAGTGGGGACGCTTATGTTGACCATCCTTCTTTTGGGATTGCAGTGATTGCTCGTGTATTGGAAAATGCAGGTTATAGAGTTGCAGTTGTACCTCAGCCAAATTGGCAGGATGATTTGCGGGATTTTAAAAAACTTGGAACTCCTCGACTTTTCTTCGGGATTAGTGCAGGTAATCTGGATTCTATGCTGAATAATTATACAGGTAATAGGCGAAAACGTTCGGATGATGATTATACTCCCGGAGGTCAGGGTGGAAAACGTCCCGATTATCCTACAATAGTTTATACAAAAATTCTGAAAAAATTATTCCCGGAGATTCCTGTAATCATTGGTGGTATTGAGGCATCAATGCGTCGTTTTGTTCATTATGACTATTGGCAAGACAAAATTCTTACATCCATACTCGAACTTTCCGGAGCTGATTTACTAGTTTATGGTTTGGGAGAGAAACCAATTCTACAAATAGCCGAGACAATAAATCATACCGGACAAATCTTTGATTGCTATTCACTTAGACAGCTTGCATACCTTTCCGACTTTGACGATAAAACAGAAAATGACCTGATATTACATTCATACAGTCAGGTTTTGGAAGACAAAATGAACTATGCAAAAAATTTTGTTTTTGTTGAATCAGAAACAAACTATATATCCAATCGGCGAATTGTACAGGATTTACAGAATGCCCGACTTATAGTAAATCCTCCTCTACCTCCGATGACAACAGACGAAATAGACGAAATATACAATCTTCCGTTTACTTATCAACCACATCCGCGATATTATAATAAGCCTCCAATTCCTGCTTATGAAATGATAAAACACTCGGTGAATATTCATCGGGGTTGTTTTGGGGGATGCAGTTTTTGTACAATAGCTGCCCATCAAGGAAAATTCATAGTTTCGCGTTCGGAAAAATCTATAGTTAATGAAATAGAGAAAATAAAAAAATTGCCCGACTTTAAAGGACATTTAACTGATTTGGGAGGACCCAGTGCCAATATGTATAAAATGAAAGGCAAAGACCTTGAAAAATGCTCAGTTTGTAAACGTGCCTCCTGTATATACCCAAAAATCTGTAAAAATTTGGACACTTCTCACGAGCAAATAATAAATTTATATCAAATAGTTTCCAAAATTGAAGGCATAAAAAAAATAACAATAGGCAGCGGTGTTAGGTATGATATCGCTCTTGCTGAAACCGGCAACAAAAAAACTGATGAAATAAACAAAAAATATATTGAATTGCTGATTAAAAATCATGTGTCGGGAAGGTTAAAGGTTGCTCCTGAACATTCTGAAGAAACAACCTTAAAGTTGATGCGTAAAACCTCATTCGGCTACTTTAAAAAGTTAAGAAGTATTTTTAATGATATAGAAAAAAAATATAATCTAAGACAACAACTGGTTACATATTTTATTGCTGCTCATCCCGGCTGCACCGAAGACGAAATGTGTAAATTAGCTCTGGAATTAAAAGAATTAAATATTTATCCCGAACAGGTGCAAATTTTTACGCCCACACCAATGACTCTCTCAACCGTTATGTATTACACTGAAGTAAATCCATATACCGGAGAAAAAATATTTGTAGAAAAATCAAAATCAGGAAGGGATTTGCAACTGAAATTTTTATTCTGGTATAAACTTGAAATTAACAGAGAACTTATACATCATCTATTAAAACGTAAAAAGCTGCATTTAGCCGAAAAATTAAGGTTAAAAAGAAAATAAATTTCATTATCTAATCTTAACCGATTAACATACTTGCTAAATACCTATATTCTAAAAAGTTATTTGTTTAATAAAAAAAATATTTAATATAATTCATATAAAAAATAATTTATATGCCGAAATAATATCTATTTTTGAAATAATTTTGGGGTCGAATCGGTTATTAATTAAGCAACCGTTTATTGATGAAGATAAAAGAAAATATTTTCGAATTAAAAAAAGTATTTTTGTTGATATATCTGATTTTAGGTATAACTTTTTACTCTTTTACGCAATCAACAATACAGTTAAAATTCACACCTATCGGAGTGCATCCGTTTAATGAACTTAATTCTCAGTTGCACGAGAATCGTATTGATGCTAACGGAAACTTTGTTGTAGAGCCTTGTTTTATTTTGTCCTATGAAAGTTTTCTGTATAGTGATACTTTTGCATGGCGGGGTATGTTTGGTTTTTTAAGTGATGCTGCTTCAAAACCTGCAATAATTATGCATCTGGGCGTAAAACAAAGGCTTGTTCAGATTTGGAGAAACTCTGTAAGTTTAGGTGCGGGATTAAATATTTATGGTCGTCAATTATGGAGAACAATTCCCGGTTATGTTAACGACGACTCATGGAAAGTAAACGGTACCTGGGAATATAAACCCGGTTTTATGGCTGAGTTAGAGTATGCTCTATTTTTAAATGACAAAAACGACCTTACATTATCATTGATTTACGGACATCAACCCAATACATTTACTGCGACAATTGGATATAAATACTGGTTTTCTTCGATAATAAAAAATCCTCCTAAATGTGGCACCTGTCCTTTCCAAAAAACTAATAAACACTGGACTCCTTAATTAAGAACCAAATATTTACAACATGGAATTGAAAAGAATTTTCGACATCTTAGAATTATACAAAACTGATTATGCTGATTTAAAGGATGCTTTTTCATATAAAGACAAAGGTTCCTGGATAAATTTTACAGCCCAAGATTATGTAAAGTATTCCACCTTATTTGCTTGCGGATTAATAAGTAAAGGTTATCAGAAAGGCGATAAAGTAATTACGATGTCGCAAAGTTTACCACACTGGAATATAGCGGATATGGGTATTAGCCTTGCAGGTTTAGTGAATGTTCCGATATATACAACCTTAGGTAATGAAGAATTGGAATATATTCTGCATCATTCGGATGCTAAAATTGCTTTCGTCTCTGATGCTGCTCTTTATAAAAAATTAAAACCAATAGCAGAAAAAATTCCTCAAATAGAAAAAGTCTATACGTTTCATCATATCGAAGGAATTGAAAACTGGGTTAGCCTAATTCAATCTGCTATGGAAAATGAAGAAGAATTGATGCAACAGCTTGAAGAAAGAAAAAACTCCATAGGAGAAAATGACTTGCATACAATAATTTATACCTCAGGAACAACAGGTAATCCTAAAGGTGTAATGATTTCTCATAAAAACATTCTCAGTAATGCTCTCGGAGTTCGACCTATTGTGCCCATTGATTATGGTCAAAAAGTTTTAAGCTTTTTACCTCTGTGTCATGTTTACGAAAGAATGATGAATTATGCCTTTCAGCTGAAAGGTATTTCAATTTATTATGCTGAGAATCTGGGAACAATTTCAAATGATTTAAAAGACGTAAAACCTCATCTATTTAATTCCGTTCCACGTGTACTTGAAAAATTTTATGACAGAATAATTTCCATAGGAAAAGATTTATCAGGAATTAAAAAGTGGATATTTTTCTGGGCAGTAAGATTGGGAACTCAATACAACGACAGAGGAAAAAATTCAGCATGGTATAATTTTAAATTAAGTATTGCAGATAAATTAGTATTTAAAAAATGGCGTGCCGGAATGGGTGGAAATCTTGTGGCGGTTGTTTCCGGAGGGGCTTCGTTACAGGTGCGACTTGCCCGTTTATTTACCGCTGCCGGAATCAGGATTTGTGAAGGTTACGGGCTTAGTGAAACTTCTCCGGTTATTGCTGTTAACTGGATGGATTGGAATAATGCTTGTCTTGGTACAGTAGGCCCAATTTTGGAAGGAGTAACGGTAAAAATAGCTGACGATGGTGAAATTCTTGTTAAAGGTCCTAATGTAATGTTAGGTTATTATAAGGATGAAGAGTTAACAAAGCAGGTAATTGATGAGGAAGGATGGTTTCATACAGGCGATATAGGTGAATTTGTTGAAGGTAGGTTCCTTAAAATAACCGACCGCAAAAAAGAAATTTTTAAAACCTCCGCTGGAAAATATATTGCCCCACAGGTCATTGAAAACAAATTCAAATCATCTAATATTATCGAACAAATAATGATAGTAGGAGAGAATGAAAAGTTTGTAAGTGCTTTAATTTCTCCAAACTTTAACTACTTACATTTTTACGCTTCAAAGCATAAGATTCATTATCGTGATAATATGGAATTAATTAAAAATCCTGAAATAATTAAGAAGGTTCAGAAAGAAATTGATGAAGTAAACAAAACTTTGGGCGAACATGAAAAAATAAAACGCTTTAGGTTAGTTTGTGAAGAATGGTCTCCTGTAACTGGAGAATTGTCTCCAACATTAAAATTACGCCGTGCTGTTATTTATAAAAAATATGAGCATATTCTTGAGGAAATTTACGGACATGGTGCCGATAAAACTGAAAATATGGGTAAAGAAGCAGGAACAGATAGCTTTGAAAGTACTATTACCAACGGATTAAAGAAACTTATACGAATTAAATCCGATAATAAAGACTAAATATTTGAATAGGTTAATTGAAAATAATTTTTATTTTTGTTCCGTAAAATAACATAAACGATAAATTATGAAAGTATTAGTTTGCATAGGGCATGTTCCTGATACCACTACAAAAATCAGGTTTGATGCCGAAATGAAAAATCTTGATAAAACAGGTGTTCAATGGGTTATAAATCCCTGGGATGAATTAGCATTGACAAGAGCTCTGGAATTAAAAGAAAAGTCCGGAGGTTTAATAGAAAAAGTTTCTGTTGTTACTGTTGGAAAAGCTGATGTAGAGCCAACTATCCGCAAAGCTCTCGCCATCGGAGCCGACGATGCTTTCAGAGTAGATGCAGAACCATCTGACTCATATACCATAGCAGCTCAAATAGCAAATGTTGCTAAAACCGAGGCTTTTGATATTGTTTTTGCAGGGATTGAATCAAGTGATTTTAACAGTGCAGCCGTTGGTTCAATGATTGCTGAATTTATGGATATTCCTTCGGTTTCCGCAATATCATTTTTTGATATAGAAAACGGAAAAATAATAATTAAACGTGATATTGACGGAGGTAAGGAAACTATTACAATAAATCCTCCTTTTGTAGCAATTGTTCAGAAAGGAATTTGTATTAATCCGCGTATTGCTGCTATGCGTGGCATTATGATGGCTCGTACTAAACCTATTAAAGTTTACACTCCTGTAGAAACAGAAGTGCTTACCGAACTCGTAGGTTTTGAAATTCCTGCTCCAAAAGCAGAATGTAAAATGATTGCACCCGAAGATCCCGACAAATTATTCGAGTTACTTCATGGTGAGGCAAAAGTAATTTAGTAATAACATAAATATTGTAAAATATATGTCAGTTTTAGTATTTGTCGAAAGTCGTAACGGAAGCATCAAGAAACAAAGTTTCGAGGCCGTTACTTATGCAAAATATATTGCCGATAATACATCTTCGGATGTGAAAGCCTTAATTATCGGAACTATTAGTGATGAAGAATTATCAAAACTTGCTCTCTATGGTGCTTCTAAAATAATTAATGTATCTTCCGAAGCATGGCAAAATCATGATAGCAGAAGATATGCTCAGTTAGTAACAGAAGTTGCCGAAAAGGAAAGTTGCAACGTAGTTTTGTTTGCACATTCTAATTTAGGAAAAGCTCTGGCTCCCAGAGTAGCTGTTCGAATGAAAGCCGGTTTTGTACCAAATGTTCTTGCTTTACCTGAATCATACAATCCATTAATTCTTAGGAAAAAATCATATAATGGAGCAGCTTTTCAGAAAGTAAAAGTAAATTCTGCTAATGCTGTTTTAAGCATTAATCCTAATGTTTGCGGATTAAAAGAAGCTCCTGTTTCTGTAAATGTTGAAAAATATGAACCAACAACTCCTGCTCCTGCCGATACAATAATAGAAAACGTTGATGTTGCTACCGGTAAAGTTATTTTAACTGAAGCTGCTATAGTAGTATCAGGTGGTAGAGGTATGAAATCAGGTGAAAACTGGAAACCAATCGAAGAACTCGCTGAAATATTGGGTGCCGGATTGGCTTGCTCACGCCCTGTTTCGGACGAAGGTTGGAGGTCACACGAAGAACATGTTGGACAAACCGGTAAAATTATTGCTCCCGATTTATATATTGCAATTGGAATCAGTGGTGCAATTCAGCATATTGGCGGAATTTCAGGTTCTAAAGTTATTGTTGCTATTGATAAAGACAAAGATGCTCCTATTTTTAAATATGCCGACTACGGTATTGTAGGAGATGCCTTTGAAGTTTTACCTCGTCTAATCGAATCAGCTAAGAAATTTAAAAATTCTTAGTTGTTGTTTTCATAATTTCCTCCTTTTTTAAGCTGTCCGGGTTACCGGCAGCTTTTTTTGATTAAAATTATTCGCTATGTTCAGAAAATTATCAATTCACGAGATGGGACGACTAAGTCCTGAAGAGTTCAAAAATCAAAAGAAAATTCCTTTAATTTGTGTTCTGGAGGATATTCGTTCTCACCATAATACCGGTTCAGTTTTCAGGACTTGTGATGCTTTTGCTTGCGAGGCAGTTTATTTATGTGGAATTACCGGAACACCACCGCACAGAGACATACACAAAACCGCTCTCGGAGCAACCGAAACTGTTAACTGGAAGTATTATAAAAATGCTGTTGATGCAGTTACCGAACTCAAAAATTCTGGATATAAAATTGTACTTCTGGAAATTGCAGAAGGAAGTACTCTTCTTGATGATTTTGTGGTAAATCCCGACGATAAAATTGCTTTAGTACTCGGAAATGAAGTTAATGGAATTACTGATATATTATTTGAACTGGCTGATGATTGTATCGAAATTCCGCAGTACGGAACAAAACATTCCCTCAATGTTTCTGTTAGTGCCGGTATCGCTGTATGGACATTATCTAAAAAGTTTAGGGGGTAGTTAGTTGGTTTAGTTAGTCAGTTAGTTAGTTGGTTGGTTGGTTAGTCAGTTGGTTAGTTAGTCAGTTGGTTAGTTAGTCAGTTGGTTGGTTAGTCAGTTGGTTGGTTAGTCAGTTGGTTAGTTAGTCAGTTGGTTAGTTAGTTGGTTAGTTAGTCAGTTAGTTGGATAGTTGGTTGGTTAGTTGGATAGTTTTTGGGGATAAAAAAAAATGAATTAGTGCTATTCGTGAAATTCGTGGCAAAAACCTTAAGCCACTAATGAAACGAATAATCAATAATTACTAATAAACCGTTTCGAATTTTAAGGTGGTTGAGTATGATAAAGTGCTTATGAATGCTTTTGTTCCTGCACTTTGTTCAAATCTCTTCTAACTTCTACCTTGGAATGATACCGTACAAGCAAAGTTTAATTATGCTTTCGATAAATTGCTTTTTGTCAAGTTCGCTATCTATTCCGAAAAGAGGAATTTCAAGGCTTTTTAATGTAGTGAAAATTACATAACTTGTTTCATCTATATCTTCAATTGAAAAATCACCTCTATCAACACCTTGTTTTAATATTCCTCTTAAAGCTTCAATTTCAATATTGTCAAATTCTTTTCTGTTGGCATTTATTACATTCAATTGTTCAAATAAATCGTTTTTTAGAGCGGAATAAAAATTACTTATTTTTTCGAGATATTGCATTCTTGCATATACATAAGCAAAAAGCCTGTTGATTGGTGTTGCTTCTTGATTTATTGCTTCCTGAAGATTTTTTTGTAGCTTTTCAGCTTCAACTTTTATAACTTCCTGAAAAACTTCTTCTTTATTTTTAAAATAATAATATATACCCGTTTTACTGACTTTTGTGAAAGCCGAAATATCATCCAGAGTGGTTTTCTTGTATCCAAATTTGCTGAAGGCCAATGATGCTGCCTTGATTATTTCTTGCTTTGTTAATTCGTGATTATCCATATTTTTTATTTTATTCGAGCTTGCAAATATACAATTTTTGTTTTTTAACAAAAAATTCAAAATATTTTTTCTATATTTTGTGTAATTTTTAATTTTGTTGTTGTGATGAAATCAGTTTCAAAAATTATCGCTCCTCCTTCAAAAAGTTTTGAGCAAAGATTGCTAGCAGCTTCTTTATTGTCTCAAAAAGAATGTATTATCAATAATGCAGGAAACAGCGAGGATGTTGCTGCAACACGAGAAATTGTAAAAACTCTGGGAACAGAAATTGAATTTTTATCTCCAGAAAAATATAAAATAATACCCCAATATAAGGAAACTGAAAAAATATTACTGGATTGCAGAGAATCGGGATTTTGTGCAAGATTTTTTCCTGTTGTTGCAATGCTGTTTACTAAAAATTTTACAATAACAGGACAAGGGAGCTTATTACAAAGACCAATAGTTAAATCTTTTGATGTTTTAACCAGAAAATCCGGGATAATCGAAGCAAACGGGAGTTTCTTGCCAGCATTTTTTAAAAACTGTATTTTACTTCCAGATGTATATATAATTGATGGTCGCCACACTTCACAATTTACCAGTGGTTTATTAATGGCTCTTCCCGTGTTGAAAGGAAAATCATTAATTGTATCTAAAAATACCGTAAGTGTGGATTATTTACTTCTTACTATTAATGTGATGAATTTGTTTGAGGTACACGTACATCTTAGTAAGGTAGAAAAAGATTATTATTTCGATATTCCGGGTGGTCAGAAGTATGTGCCGGGAGAATTTACAGTAGAAGGAGACTGGAGTAGTGTTGCTCCTCTTATTGTTGGTGCTGCTGTTATGTCGGATATTTCTTTTTCGGGATTAAATTTTAATTCTTTACAGGCTGACATAAAAATTCTTGATTTGCTGGATTTTGCTAATGTTAATTATGATATTAAAAACGAAAATCTTAGGGTTTCAAAATCTGAAATAAAATCATTTGAATTTGATGCAACACATTGTCCCGACCTTATACCTGCAATCAGCATATTAGCTGTTTTCGGGGATTCTGTCTCAAAAATCAAAGGAGCAAAGAGACTTATCCATAAAGAAAGTAACAGAGCAGAGGCATTGAAAAATGAACTTAAAAAGATTGGTGTTAATATTTCTTTGAAAAATGATTATTTGATTATTGAAGCAAATAAGAAAATTCAACCTGCAGTTTTGGATTCCTATAACGACCATAGATTGGCAATGGCATTTTCAATACTTGAAATTTTCACACAAGGAAAAATTTCGGTTAATGATAAAAATTGTGTCAAAAAATCTTATCCAAATTATTTTGAAGATTTAAAAAAACTGTTATAAATTTTATCCTTGTATGTGCAGACATTTCATTTATTGTATTAAGAAACTTTCAAAAAAAAACATGATAAAAGTTTCTTTGCGAGAGCACTGCGAAAAAGCTTTGCGTATCTTTGCGGTTAAAGAGCAGAATTACAGCCATATATAAAAATTTAAACGGATGACAGCTAACTATAAACTATTGTCAATTTAATAAAGCCAAAATCTCAATATATTCATTGATAATTTCAATCTTGGGAAAAAACGAAAAACAATTTTTTTTAAAATATAATCTTTTTATTATCAATGAATTAAAAAAAATTGTAATTTTATTGTTCAAAAACATTAATATTTGCCATGAAAAGTATTTTAAGTTTGTTGCTATTGTTTTTTGTTGTTCAAGCTCTTTATTCTCAGTATGAATTTGTCGAGAATAAGGGACAATGGCACGAAAATGTGCTTTATAAAATGAATCTTAACGATGGTGCAATATTTTTCGAAAATAATTGCCTGACTTTTGCCTTTATTTCTCAGGAAGATATGAATTATTCTGCTGCTCATCATGGCAGTGAGAGTCATGTTTCCCCACTTATTAAAGCTGCTCATGCTTATAAAATGAATTTTAAAAACTCAAAACCAAATCCAATTCTTCGCCCTGATTTAATTAAGCCGGATTATCATAATTATTTTATTGGAAACGACCCGTCAAAATGGACATCTTTTGTGAATAAATACGGTTTAATAAGATATTCTGATGTTTATCCCGGAATTGATTTTGTATTTTATGCCATGCCTTATGGTTTGAAATATGACATTGTACTTGCACCAGGAGCTGATTATAAACAAATAGAATTAGAGTATCAAGGAGCCGATTATATTTATATCGAAAATGGAAATTTAATAATAAACACCACGGTAAATCAGGTGCTTGAGCAAAAACCTTATGCATATCAAATTATTAAGGGCGATACAATTGAAATTCCATGTAGTTATGTTTTGAAGAATAATTTGGTAAGTTTTAAAATTTTAGGAAAATATGATAAAACCAAAGAACTTATTATTGACCCAACATTAGTATTCTCTACTTATACCGGTTCAACCGGAGATAATTGGGGCTTTACTGCTACCTGGGATTATAATGATAATGTTTATAGTGGGGGAATTGTTTTTGCTGTTGGTTATCCGACTTCAGTGGGAGCATATCAGGTTAATTTTGCGGGAGGAACTGCTCCATTGCCATGGGCACCAAATTATTACGGTAATGGGTGTGATATCGGCATTATAAAATACAATCCTACAGGAACTCAACGTCTTTTTGCAACTTATCTAGGTGGAACAACAGGTCAGGAAATGCCACATAGTCTTGTTGTTAATGAATATAACGAACTTGTTATAATGGGAACAACCGGTTCTTATGATTTTCCAACCACACCTGGAGCATTTCAGCAGTCATTTGCAGGCGGGGATTCTCTGGTTTACGATAATGTTATAGGATTTGCCGGCGGTGTTGACATTTTCGTGGCAAAACTCAGCGAAAATGGGGCACAGTTATTAGGAAGTTCCTATGTCGGCGGGTCTAAAAATGACGGATTAAATTTCAAAATTCATTATACACATCCCGACCCTGTTACAGGTATAAATTACGTTAAAATGCACGGAAATGATTCCTTATATTTTAATTATGGAGATGGTGCAAGAGGTGAGGTAATTGTTGATAAAAAAGGGTTTATTTATGTTGGTACAAATACCTTTTCTACAAATTTTCCGCAGGGGATAAATCCCGGTTATCAAACAACAAGTGGAGGAGGTCAGGATGGTATAGTTTTTAAACTTAATCCAAATCTTACTCAACTTGTATGGAGTTCTTATCTCGGAGGTTCTCAGGATGATGCAATTTTTAGCTTAAGCCTTACCGAAAATGAAGATGTAATTGTTGCCGGTGGTACTGTTTCACATAATTTCCCAGTTACTGCCGGAGCATATAATACAAGCCATAACGGTGGTAGTACGGATGCTTTTGTTTCAAAACTCAATAAAGACGGAAATTTACTTTTGGCCTCAACATATTTTGGTTCAAACGTTTATGACAATGCCTTTTTTGTACGCACCGACAGGTATGATTATATCTATATCTGCGGTCAAACAAAAGCTCCGGGAAATCAGCTTATTTTTAATGCAGCCTATAACAATCCAAATAGTGGTCAGTTTATTACAAAGTTTACCAATAATCTTGGCTCAGTAATCTGGTCAACAAGAATTGGTTCGGGAAACGGACGACCGAATATTTCCATTACTGCTTTTGCTGTTGATGTTTGCAATCGTGTTTATCTCTCAGGTTGGGGAAGAGAATGGGTACAAACCTATTATAATGCTCAAGGGAATTATTATACCTGGGCAGATCAATTTGGTACAAAAGGAATGCCTGTTACTCCTGACGCAATTCAAACAACTACTGATGGACAGGATTTTTATGTTGCCGTTCTTAGCGAAGATGCTTCTGCTCTCGAATATGCCAGTTTCTTCGGAGAATTGAACTATCCTCAATGTGGATATTCAGGTCGAGACCATGTTGACGGCGGAACAAGCCGTTTTGATAAAAAAGGACATATCATTCAGAGCGTTTGTGCATCTTGCGGAGGATGTCAGCATTTTCCTGTAAGTCCTAATCCCGGAGCATGGTCAACTTCAAATAATTCTACAAATTGCAATAATGCAGTTTTTAAAATTCGTATCATCGAAAACCTTGCAGAAGCTAGTTTCGACCCTGTACCGGCAGGCTGTGCTCCTTACACGGTGAATTTTGTCAATCATTCTCAGGGAACAACATACCAATGGAACTTTGGTGATGGTTCTCAATTAAGCAATGCATATAATCCTTCGCATACCTATACACAAGGAGGTATCTTTACCGTAACTCTTGTTGTCAGCGACCCGGCAAGTTGTAATCTTTTCGATACTCTTACACGCGAAATTATTGTTATGGACCCAAATCCTACTTTTCTTCCAGATATAAATATTTGCCCTGGTCAACAGACTATTATTGGACCTAATTTTACTTATCCTCCCGGAACAACTTTTCAGTGGCAGGGAGGAGGATTAAATAATTATAATATTCAAAATCCAATTGCCTCGCCTGCGCAAACAACAAATTACTTATTAGTAGCATCAAGCGTTTGTACTGATACAGTCTGGCAAAGAGTTGTGGTGTATCAACCTGATTTTCAGTTGACTGTCTCAAATGATACCATGATTTGCCCGGGTGGAAGTGTTGTTCTTACTGCTAACACAAATGGTGCTGCAAATACATACCAATGGTCTTCCAACCCATCGTTTAATCCCATATTATCAACAAATCAGACTTTTACTGTTTCTCCGTCTGCTAACACAGCATATTATGTGAGGGCTTATGAAAGTACTTGTAATACTTTTTTGCAGGAACAAGTGAATGTTACAATACATCAGTTCAATTATTCTGTGCCTCCTCAATTTGTGATATGCCCCGGTGAAACGACTACGCTTTCGATAACAAACAATAATCCCTCGGATGTATTATCTTATCAATGGGGGCCTGTGTCTCAGATAATAAGTGGTGCAAATACGGCAAATCCAGTGGTAGGTCCGGCAACAAATACAACTTATTACGTTACCGTAACAAATCAAATGGGATGTACTTCAACTGCCTCAACTGATGTGGTTATTAATAATGTTTCACTATCCACTCCGCAGCTGACGCATAACTTGTGTTATGGTGATTGTAATGGGACTGCCAGCATTTCCGCAATTCAAGGAATTCAACCTTTTAATTTCACATGGAGTACCGGACAAAATGGAACACAAATTAATGGATTATGTGCAGGTAATTATAGCGTAACTTTATCTGATTTTTATGGATGTACCACAGCTGCTAATTTTACAATAAACCAACCTCCACAATTAGTCAGCAGTTTTACAAATGTAGTACAGCCTCAATGTGATGGCATTGGCTATGGGGCAGCTACTGTAGTTCCGGGTGGCGGAACACCTCCGTATTCTTATGCATGGTCTTATGGTGGAAATCAAAGTACAAACAATCAACTTCTTACGGGTACAAATTATGTTACTATAACCGATGCAAACGGATGTTCTCATATTAATAATATTTTTATGGCACCTCCATCGGATTTAGTGTCATCGGTGCAAGAAGTTGTCAATATTTCCTGTTACGGAGCATGCGACGGAAGCATAAGGGTTCAGGCTTTTTTAGGAACTCCACCTTATAATTATGTTTGGTCAAACGGAAGTTTCGGAGATTATATTACGGGTTTGTGTCCTGGAATTTATACTGTAACAATTATTGATGCTGAAAACTGTGTTACACATCAACAGCAGGTTGTTTCTCAACCATATCCTTTAGTTGCAACTCCTACAATTATTTCGCCGGTAAGATGTCATGGTGAAACAGCTACTATTTCGTCCTTTATAACCGGTGGAACGATGCCATATTCTGTTGTCTGGTCTAACTTACACACAGGTATTGGTTATAACACTGTTACAGCAGGCACATATCAACTTACGGTAACTGACAATCAAGGTTGTACTGCCACAGCGGAAATAACAGTTACTCAGCCCGAACCTCTAAGCATGCAATCAAGTTTACAAAATCAGATATGCGATGGAGTTTGCAACGGTGAGCTTTATGCTGTTGTATCTGGTGGGGTAGAGCCATATAGTTTTTCCTGGTCAAATCAGCATAACGGAAGTTACCTGATTGGACTTTGCAGTGGTGATTATACTCTTACAGTAACTGATGCAAATAATTGTACAAAAATACAACAGTATTCTGTTCAGAACTTGAATTATGTACCTGATTTGACTGTCTCTGCAACCGATACAGTAATTTTCCGAGGTCAAAATGTGGGATTATATGCAAATTCTACCTCTGTTGGAAGCTACACTTGGAATAATGTTCAGTTTCTTAACAATAATCAAATTCAAAATCCAATTGCAACCCCTGTTCAGGATGGCTATTTTTCTGTAGTATTCAGAGACTCTCACGGATGTTTGGTTACCGATTCAATTTTTATCAGAGTTAAAGAAGTGATATGTGGAGAACCATATATTTTTATTCCCAATGCTTTTACGCCAAATAATGATGGAGTTAATGATTATTTTAAAGCATATTTCCCTCCAAACATGGTAACCGAGATTTACCTTGCTGTTTATGACAGATGGGGCAATATTATTTTTGAAACAGATAATATTAATACTCAAGGTTGGGATGGCACCTACAAAGGCGAAAAACTCGGAACTGATGTTTATGTTTTTATGTTCAAAGCCAGATGTTTGGATAATATGGAGTATGTAAATCACGGGAATGTAACCTTGTTAAGGTAGAAGGAGAAAGGGAAAAAGGAGAAAGGGAAAAGGTACAAGGTACATTGAGCAAATAAATAATACAACGGAAACAACCTACTCCTGCACAAACATTAAAACGACAAACTGAAAAACTACTAAAAAAATGTACGTGTCAGTACAAAGCGAACTATAATTATCGCGGATAATTTGCAGGATGCACAATTAAGCTAATTGTCGCATTTTGAATTTTTTCGTACAACTTAAAAAAATCCAAAGATTTTTTCTGCAATATTCCTTGCCATAAGTTCATAGCCTTTATTGTTGCAATGCTCCGAACCGGTTTTGTGAGGTTCGAAATATTCACTTTGCTTTTCGCCTAAACTCTTAAAAATACTATCATTATCAACAAAAACAAGATTTTTCTCCTTTGCTATGCTTTTCCATATCTTACCTACACTATCTGCCCAATAATGAATTTCTTCAGAGTTCGGAGGAGGAATTAATGGATAATTCATACAAATAATTTCTAATCCGTTTTTACGACATAAATCTATACTGCTTCTAATATCACTCTCTATCCACGAAAAAATCTCAGCATCGCGATAATTTGCACTGCGTTTTAAAACATGCGGCAAAAAGTAATGATAATCTCTATAAAAGGTTTGCAATTCATTTTCATAAATCTTATTCAATAGCTCTATATCCAAATTTTCAGAATTAATTTCAGGCAAACCATTTATTCCGTAATTTTTAAGCTCTTCTTTTATTGCATTTGACTTGTTTTGCAATATAATATCATTTATCAGGCAGGCTGCTCTAAAAAGATTATTTGTGTCAGATATTTGTTTTGACGATTCTCTTAAAGCATTCAAGTCCTCGAATTTTTTATTTTTCAGCATCAACCAAATTCGGGCAATGCTAATGTCTGAGTTTTGGTCATTATAATTTTTTAAAAGAAAATTATTAACTTCGGTAAAATCATTGTTGAAATATTCTTCGAGGGCAATTTGATAAAGAGGAGAGTAGTCGTATAGAAGAATTAAATATGCTGACTGTGCTCTTAGTTTGCGGTATTGTACATCATTTGTTTTCAACAGTAAATAATCATATTTTAAATAAGAGAAAACAGGATTATTGAATTGTTTTTCAAGTTTTTCAAGCAAATCAAGGGTTTGGTAAACAATAGTATTTTCATAAATCTGATTGTATTCTTTAAAAAATATTTCCATATCAAGTTCTGTTACAGCAGTTTTGAGTGCATAAAAAACTCTGCCGTCGTAAGGATTTTTGTTAAGTGCAAAACTTAAATAGTTAATACTTTTATGCCAATTTCTTAAACTTAAAAAATACCTGCCGATGTAGTAGTAACGCATATAGGAATTTTTACCTAAAAACGGGTAATTACTTGCTTTTTCGATAAATGAGTTTGCATATTTCAATACATTTTCGTCGGTGTCGGAACTTAGGTTTTTGTATTTTATGTTTTGAACAATTCTCCGGTAGAGTTTTACAAGTTTAATTTTTTCGATGTGGTCTTGTTGCGGATTGAAACCAAGATAATTCCACGAATTTGCCATTCCAAACAACATTATCATAATATCCGGATTAGTTTGGTCAATATCTTTTTGTAAATTGCTAAGCACTTGAAACGAGTTTTGAGCACATCTTCCCCGATTATAAACAATAACATTGCTGTTGGTTTGGGTTTGCAGAATTCTTTGCAGTTGCGAAGGATAATCATTTCCTTTAGTTGCTCCGATTCCATATGTGAATGAGTCGCCAATACATAAAATTACAATATCATCTCCGGATTTTTGTCTGCTCTTTGCCTGTGTGTCGCTTGAATAAATTGCCCCGAAAATTCTTAAAATTATCTCTGCTAAAACAAGAATTACTAAAGTCCAGAATAATAATCCGACAACAAACACCAATATTTTGTCACGCCATAAATTTTTTCCGCTTATGGAATTTCGTTTTTTAGTCTTTTTAATTATTAAGAATAAAATGAAAATTACGGTTAATACAGTAAATGAAAGAAGTACCTCAAAAACAAAATCTTTTTTTAATTCATATTTTATGATGTAAACGGAGTTTTTTAAGAAATTTTTGCTGAGTTTTGATTTTGAGTTGATAATTATTTTTTCGTTTGGGGATGGTTTAAATACAGTAATTTTATGATTTTCAAAATTTTCAAGATTGAAGTACGTTAAATCTTTAGAGTAATTTTTTGTTGGGATAATCTCTAAATTTTTGTAATAACCTTCGATGAAAAGTTGTCCTTTATCGCTGCGGAGGATTATTTGTTTTCCAAAAACACCTTGAGCTGTAATTTTAAATTCGCACTCAGGATTAGAGGCAGAAATTTGATACAGTCCGGCTACCGAAACCTGCGAGACATAAATCACAAATGCAGTTAATAGCATAACTGCAAGAGAACTAAAAAAGTAGAGTAATATTTTTTTTGTCTTAATATTCATAAGTTCCAACAAGTCTGATTGTGAAAATTTCGTTTGTGCTTTGTGATGAAAGCACAAGTTTATCAATTTTTAAAGAAATGGGGAAGTAGAATATTTCAGCCTTAATATTTTGCGTAGCATAATTGTATCTTATTGCTTTGATTTTTTTATTATTTGTTGAAGTAAGAGCATAAATTGAAATTTTCTGTGGAGCATCGTTAAAAATTAAATACTTGATTTTATAATCGGAAAGTTTTTGCAGTATATTATTAATTTCGATTGTAGAATTAGCAGCAGTTTTAATATCGGTGATTCTGTCGAGATTGTTTTTTATACATTCGGTTTCTTTTGGGAAGTTGATGTAAGGAATATAAAAACTTTGAGGATTTTTTTGTATTAAAGGATAAAATTCTCTCCAGTAACTTTTACTGTATCGAGGAGTGTTTAAGATACTGTTGCTGAAAGCTGCAAAAGAACCAAAAATCAGGCAGAAAAATGAAATTAGAATGTAGTTTATTTGATTTTGTTTTGATTTTAAGGTGTTTTTCTTTCGGAAATATAATTGTAAAAGCATTAATAAAACAAAGAATACTGAAACTTTTGCAGGAACAAGATATCTGTGATTTTCGACGACAATTTTGATAAAAACTGAGGATTGCGGAAATATTTGTGAGCTTTCTGTGTTGTTGCAATAAATAAAACTTGTGGCGAATATCGTTAATAAAGCTCCCAGAAAAAATATGCCGTAAGAAGCGGTAATTGATTTTTTTAAGAGTTTAAAGATGAATTTCATTAAAAAAAATAAAAACACTCCCGACAAAAGATATATAACCGTTGCAGGTAATAATTTTACTATTAACGGACTGCCAAAAAAATAGAACACTTCGTAAAAGAAAACAAATAAAGACTCAAACAAACTTATGAAAATATTTTTTTCGTTTGATAAAAAAGCAGAATTATATCGCGTCCCGTATTCAAGACTTGTTAAGTTAATTAAATCTTGGTAATTTAGTTTTGTTACCACAAACTGTATTAGAATTGCCGTACTAAGACCTAAAAAAATGTAAAACAATTTAATATCTTTATTGCGATATTTGAAAATTCCATATAGTGTGAAAGGTAAAAGTATTACGAAAATAGGTTTCGATAATACGGCCGGCATAAACAGCAATATCGGTAAAAGAATTTTGTATTTATAATTTTCTTTGTCCGTATTAGGAATAAAAATCCAGAGAAACATCAGTGCAAAAACTACAAAACTGAGATTGTAAAGCACAAAATCAAAACTGAAAATTGCAGGAAAAAAACTTAAAACAACAGCAAAAAACAGTCTGGTTTTGTCATCTTTAACATAAAATCTAAATATTGGCAGACTTAAATTTGCAAAACTCAAAGCATAAAGTATGAGCGTAAATATTTGGAATGCTTCGGGGACATAAAACTCAAATCCTAAAATCTTTGAAATAATAAAACCGATGTTAGTAGGAATAAAATTCAAATATCCAGAGTCTGTGGTTGTGATTGCTTCTAAATAGTTATAGTTCAAAGTTTTGACATAAAATTTGGAAATATCGTCTCTAAAAAGTTCACCGAACTGAAAAACACCTGGCTTAAAGATAAAAAGCAATCCCGAGAATATTATTCCGGCTGCCAGAAAAAATCGGAATGTGTTTGGATTACCGATGTATTTATTGAAATATGCCGCAAATAAAAACACTAAAACCAAACTGCCGTAAACTAATACATATTCAATACGGTTAAGTGATTGATAAAGAAGTACTTCTGGAAAAATTATGCTAAAAATAAAAGGGATAAGGCAACTTATAAATGAAATCACAAGAAAATTCTTCCATTTGGTTTTAAAATAAAATTTTAGATGTTTCAGCTTGCGGATTATTAGATGATAAATTTGTTTTCTTCTGAGATAAATTGTGTAGGTTAAAAAAAACATCAATATAGCAAAAAGCGTAAGAATAATAATTGATGAATACTTGCCGAAAAAAACTTTCAGGTTGTGAAAAAGAAGATTGAAAGTTTGATTTGTTATGAGTTTTGTGAGTTTGTAAAAAAATCCTGGAGGAGTATAGTTGTTAAGAATTATTTTTTGATTTTCGATGTTGTTACTGTTAACAATGAAAGTTTTTCCGTTTATTTCTGCTTTAAAATGAAGTATATCATTGCGTTGGTCTTCGAGGAATAAATTTCTGACAAATCTTTTTTGCAGAATAAGTTTGTCGTCGGTTTCAATAAATTCTATGCGTTTTCCGAGTGGGCTTTCTGCATAGATTTTAAGTCTGGAGTCATGGATAATAATTTCATCGGCAAAGTTTGAGTTTGACAGGTAAAAAATCGTAAAAACACAGACTCCGCAAAAGACTGTAATTAAAAAGGTGAGAAATATTTTTGTTTTCTTTTTCATTTTTTTCTAACCGTAAAATAAACTCCGAGTGCAAAAATATATGGAAAAATTTCGGTAAGGATTCTGTCTTTCAGGTAAACGGACTTAAGCATAAATTTTGGGAGTGGTAAATATGGCGATTTGTGATATTGTCCCCCGGAATTCATAAAAATAAAAGCTTCGCGATAGTGAATGTTTTCTATGCTTAAATCCGGAAAAATTTGTTCGAAAATATTTTTGTCTTTAATAATAAGTTTAGCAACCGAATTATTTCCGTCAATGTTGCTTTTCGAAAGTTTAGCAAAAGAATATTCTTGAATTAGAGGAGAGATTTTTTCGTAAAAGCTTTCGTGTTTGCTCAATTTCAGAAGCAATTTCATCAGCAAAGATGTAAATGGTTCAATAAAAACAATTTTTCCTGCAGGTTTTAAAATTCTTTCTGCTTCGCGAAAAAACTCCAAAGGTTTATCGAGGTGATGAAGAACATTTATCATCAAAATATAATCGAAAGTTTCGTTCGGAAATTCTGTTTTTTGAGCATCAATATTTTTTAGATCCAGCCAATAGCTTGTGCATAAATCAGTTATTGTTAAATTGTAATCTTTTAGGAAAATACTGCTTAATCCTGCTCCTGCTCCGAACTCTATTCCTTTTTGTTCTTTGTTGATATGCTGTTTTATAAACTCATATCTTTTTTCGACCAAAAAGTAAATGTTGGAGTAAGCTCCTTTTAAAAACAAGTTCCTGCAATGTTCAAAATTTATTCCGTCAGTTTTCATCTCCTCCAACAATTCTTAATGATTTAATATTATTCAAATCTGATTCTCCGTTAACAAAAATAAAACTATTTAGATATGGATAATCTCTGAGTGAGAAAAAAATAAATTTATATTTTGGGCTCACAGGATAAAGCGGACTAATAAATACACTGTCGTTGTTATAATATGCCTTTAATTTAAGCTTGTTGTTTTTATTGGCAAAATCCTTATCGTTTAGCAGGATAACTGCAAGTAATTTTTTGTTTTGGATTAAATTAAAATCAATGTTCTTGTAAGTGCCATCATAAATTGTGTAAATATTTGGGCTGCAAATTTCTTGTTTCAATGCCGGATAAAAAATTATTGGAACATAATACGGTTTATGTTTAAGTTCTCTCGAAAGGTAATACCATTCTTCGCTCCAGTTTTCGTTTCTTATTTTTTTATAAAACTCTATACTGCGAAAATCAGGTTGAATAATTATAAAATTCAGCAAAATATAAGCACCGGTCAGAGTATTTACTGCAACTTGTTTGTTAAGTATGATTTTTTTGTTTTTGATAAAATAAAAAATTGACGGAATAAGCGTAAGAGCCAAAATGTTGTGTATGCCTATTGTATAACGCGAGAAAAACGGATTCCCGTAAGCCGCATATTTTAAAAATCCGGAGAAGGAAAAATCAATATCGGCATCGCTCGGAAAAGTCCTAAACATAAAAGCTATGCAACTCAGTACAAGAACGTTAGCAAGAATAAAAACTCTGCTCAATTCCGAATTTCTGATATTTTTAAGATTACGATAAAGAATAAGAATTGTAATTGCTGTTCCGATTAAGAAAAATAAATATCCTAAAAATCCGGAACTTATACTGAATAAAGGAAAACTCAATAGCATATATGATTTTACAAAATAGATAAAACTTCCTGCAATTATCAGCCAGATAGGTTTTTGTTCTACAGTAAATGACTGTAAATCAGATTGTTGAATGTTTTGCATTTGAATTAAAGAATTGCTGATAAAAACAGCCTGAATAATACACGCCAAAAGAAAAACAGAGGCAAGGATTAAAGTTTTACTGCGAAATTGTTTTTTGTAGAATTTGTAAAAAACAATTATAGTAACTACCGGAGCAAATGCAATTAGATGGGCTTTTGACAGAATAAACAAGGAACCTGTTATTGCATAGAAAATTAGTTTTGTGCTTGAAATATTTTCCTTTGATTTAATCAAAAAAATACAGATTAAGATAAAACCAAAATAAGCCACATCGGTAATAGAAATTGCATAATTTAAAGGCGATAAACTAAAAAAACCGAATACCGCCATTATAATTACAAAAGCACATCTTAATTTATCGTTCTGAAACATAAATCTAAAACGTGTTCCGCATAAATACGAAAATATTGATGCATAAATTATCAAGGTCGCAAACGAAGTAAAGGCAATTGAGTAAGCTCCGTAATTATCGAAAAAGTAGGCAATTCCGTAAAATATTCGCGGAATTATTGCAAGATATCCTGTGTCCGGAGTTGTCAGGCTCGCTAAAAATCCCGATTCTGCAGGTCTAATTAAAAATTCGTGAAAAAAACCATGAAATCCGTAATTTCCCATATAATCAGCAGGACAAACAACAAAATACATTAGCAAAAAAATTGTCCAGAAACCAAAATTTACTAGCATAAAGTTTTTGCTGAAATTTTTTCTTAGCATAAAAATCCCTGCCGGAATACTGAAGAAAATTATCCATGCAATATTTATCCACAATCCCGTGAAATAAAGTTTTTCAAATTTAACTCCTACAAGTCTGAGTGCTGCAACAAATGCGATACTAATGCAAAGAGCTACTATTATCGAAATAATGTTTTTAGGATTAAAAAGTAATTTTTTTATTTTATGGAAATATAATCTCAACAAAATTAACAGTTCTTGCAAAGCCGAACGATAAAATTTCGGAAATAAAAAAACACTTGTAATAAAAGCCAGAAATAAAAGATTAATTAAAATCAGGGATTGCGAATACTTCGTGAAATTAGAAAGTTTTTGTTTAAAAGACAAATTCTCTTTAATGATGATTAAATGTTCTTGTTTTTTTATGATAAATTTTTCCTGGTTTGCGAAATTTTCGGATCGTGTTTTAATAATTATTTTTGACAAATATTCGTTGAAATAAAATTCATCTTGTGTTTGCAAGGGATAAATTTTTCGTCCAATTGGACTTTCTCCGTAAATTTGTTCAATATTTTGTGAATCAAGCTTAAACCCGGAATTTACGTTAATGCGAAAAATGTAAAGAATATTTAAAATCAATACAATAAAAATAATTCCGAAGCATATTAAAGAATATTTAGGTTTGTAATACATCTGAGTTTCAAAAGTTTTTTTGTAAAATTAAAAATTATAACAAATATATTAATAACAAAAGCAGTTTTGTTTAAAAAATGCAAAAATCTTTTGATTGGAGAGTTAACTTATTGACAGTATTCTGTTTTTACCCTAATGAATGTTAATGTTCATTTTTAAGGCATAATTTAACTAATTTCTAAACTAAAAGATTTTAAATTTTAATTGTATTGTATCTATACCAAAATTATAAAAAGATTTTTTTTGGTTAAATCAATCCACTTTATCGTTGAAAATAATATTCACTACTTTTACCAAATTCAATATATATATTCTGAAAATTTATTATTTTTGTAAAAACTGTTTTCGCAAATGAAAGGAGCTTTGAAACGTATAACATGGATTTATATCAGATTTGTGCAGAAAATTCTGATAAATATATTTTTGACTTTAACATATTTCCTGGTTATTCCTTTCAATTGGCTGTATTTGATGATTTTTAGAAGAAAACAGATTTTCAGGAAGTTTTCCAATAATCAAACTTATTGGCAAAAGGTTCCTGAACACAAAAACGAAATAGAAGAGTACTTAACACAATCATAAAAAATGAGAAAAGTAGTATACATACTTAAAGAAATGTTCAGAATGATAAGAAAACACAAGATGAGTTTTCTTGCACCATTGTTTATAATTTTGGCATTGCTTGCGTTTTTGGTTTATTATATTGGTCCGGCAGTTATTGTTTCATTTATTTATGCAGGAGTGTAAGTTATGAATGTTGTTACTGAGATTCTTGATTTAAGAGGAAGTCCCTGTCCTGGTAACTGGCCAAAAATTTTAATAAGTCTTGAAGCTCTCGACCGTGGCGATGTGCTGGAAGTAATTCTGGATGATATTGTTGCTCTGGACAGAATTCCGGAGATGCTAAAGGAAGAAACTGATTATAAGTTAATAGAAACACAGGTTGTTAATACTAATATTCATTTATTCATAAAAGTATTTTAGATGCAGGAGAAACGAATTTGCTCGAGATGTATAATGCCGGAGAGTTTACCTGAGATTTTTCTGGACGAAAACGGGGTATGTAATTTATGCCACGCTTATGATGCCATGAAAAAATTTGAAGATACTCGCAAACCTCTCGAAACAGACCTTTTGAAAATTCTTGACAAATATCGTGGAAAGAACAAATACGATTGTATGGTGATGTGTTCGGGGGGAAAGGATAGCACTTCTGCATTGTATTTTATGAAAAAAAGATATAAACTCAATGTTTTTGCTTTTATGTTCGACCATGGTTTTGAAACCGAAGAGGCCGTTGAGAACGTAAAAAAAGCAACAGATAAACTTGGCGTAGATTTACTTTTTTTCAAGTCAGCATATATGAAGGAGATGTTTCGCAAGCTTGTCGAAACAGATTCCCGTGCTGTAATTTGCCATCCATGTTCGATATGGTATATGGATTTAGCTTTTGATGTTGCTGCCCGTTACGAAATTCCCATAATAGTTGCAGGTTGGACAAAAGGGCAATCGCAAAAGCAGGAAGTAATGTCAAAGTGTGGGTGTAATGTGCATGCGGCAGAGTTTAAAAAAATGGCCGACAACACAGTTGAATTTTTAAATAATTCGCTTCAGGATATGCCTCAATATAAAAACTTTCCGAAAAGTATGGAAGAGGTACTTAAACGAGCGAAGAAAAAACATAAGGCTCTTGTTATTTCTCCACATTGGTTTTTACCTTATGGTCCTGAAGAATACATAAAAATCATTAAAGATGAACTCGACTGGAAAGCTCCAAAACTAAGTTATCCTCAAGGAAGCACTAATTGCAGAATGAATTTTATGTCGGTGTATTATTCATTGAAACATTATGGATATACTCATTATCATGTTGAGGCATCGAAGCTTATCAGAGAAAATGTAATTACAAGAGATGAGGCTCTGGAGCAATTGAAACTGAATTTTAACAGCGAAGAGCTAATTAAAATAGCCCGGGAATTAGGGTTGAATGATAAAAATTTTGAAGATTTTAACTAAATAAAATATGAGACGCTCGCAAACATTAAAATTGAGAGAGATTTTAAAAATGACTTTCGCCTCGCCAAAACTTGCCGATGGACTTGATGCTATACGTGCAAAAAATCTTTGGCCAGAAATCTGTGGACAACATGTGGCTTGTGTTACCGAGGATATTTTAGTTAAAAACAATATCATTTACGTTAAAATAAATTCTTCGATTATTAAAACCGAAATTTTAATGATAAAAGCAGAAATTATCAAACGAATAAATCAGGAGTTGGGCAGAGATTTTATTAAAGATATAGTTTTGAGATAATGTTTACAATCGGGATTTCAGCATATTATCACGATTCGGCTGCATGTATTCTCTACAACGATGAGATTATTGCGGCTGCACATGAAGAGCGTTTCACACGCAAAAAACATGATTCTTCTTTCCCTATTAATGCACTTAAATATTGTCTCGACGAGGCAGGAATTGATATTTCGAATGTTGACAATATAGTATATTATGAAAAACCTTTCCTGAAATTTGAAAGATTACTGGAAACATATTATCATTTTGCTCCAGCCGGAATTAAATCTTTTGTTACTGCAATTCCTGTTTGGCTGAGGGAAAAACTTTTTATTAAAGATGAAATTTACAGTCAATTAAAAAAACTTGGAAAATTCGATAAATCCAAACTAAAAATTTATTTCAGCGAACATCATCTTTCGCATGCTGCTTCTGCATATTATCCCTCAGGATATGATGAAGCTGCAATACTCACAATTGACGGAATGGGAGAGTGGGCTTCGGCTTCAATTGCTTATGGAAAAGACAATAAAATTCAAATTCTGAAAGAGCTGCATTTTCCAAATTCTGTGGGTTTATTGTATTCAGCATTTACTTATTTTACCGGCTTTGTGGTAAATAGCGGCGAATATAAACTTATGGGATTAGCTCCCTATGGTAATCCTTTAGATGAACAGGTAGAGATTTTTAAAAATCATATTAAAACCGAAATTGTTGAGATAAAAGATGATGGTAGCATAAAACTTAATATGAAATACTTTGATTTTGCTACCGGTCTAAAAATGATAAAAACAAAAAAATGGGAGCAATTATTTGGGATAAAAATTCGTAAACCTGACGAAAAACTCACGCAGGAATATTGCAATCTAGCACTCGCCATTCAGGAGGTTACCGAGGAAATTATTTTAAAAATGGCGGCAGAAGCAAAATCTCTGACAGGAAGTGAAAATCTTTGTATTGCCGGTGGTGTAGCACTGAATTGTGTTGCAAATTCAAAAATTTTAAATGCTGGAATTTTTAAAAACATATTTGTTCAGCCTGCCGCAGGAGATGCCGGTGGAGCTCTGGGAGCTGCTTTTGCCTTTTTGCATATCCATAAAAATTTTCCGCATAAAGCAGATTATTTTGACAAAATGAAAGGGGCATTTTTAGGACCTAAATTCAGTGATAATGATGTTTTAAAAGTGGCTCGAAAATATAATGCAACGTTTAGATACTTTTCCGACAAAGAAAAGCTAAATGAATTTATTGCAGGATGTATTGCAGACGGTAAAGTTACCGGATGGTTTAGGGGAAGAATGGAGTATGGACCGCGAGCTCTTGGAGCACGTAGCATTTTAGCTGATGCCCGTAATCCCGAAATGCAAAAAAAACTTAACCTCAAAATAAAATTCCGCGAAGGATTCAGACCTTTTGCTCCTTCGGTTTTAATCGAAGATTGTAAAACATATTTTGATATAGATATTCCTTCTCCTTATATGCTTTTTACTGCTCCGGTTACTCAGAATCGCAGGAAAGAATTACCGGAAAACTACCATAACTTCGACTTAACTACAAAACTATATACGCTAAGGTCTGATATTCCGGCAGTTACACATTGTGACTTCTCCGCTCGGCTTCAGACTGTGCATAAAGAAACAAATCCGGATTATCATGCTCTTATCAGCGAGTTTAAGCGTCAAACAGGTTATGGAGTGATTGTAAATACCAGCTTTAATGTCAGAGGCGAACCAATAGTATGCACTCCCGACGATGCTTTCAGATGCTTTATGCGAACAGAAATGGATGTGCTCGCTATGGAAAACTTTGTGTTTTTAAAAGAAGAACAAAATATTGATAAAAAAATATTCGACGAAAATTTTAAACCTGATTAATTATGGAATTTTTACGCGATTTGTGGTTGTTTCTTAAAGAAAGAAAAAAATACTGGCTCATACCGATAATTATAGTTTTGTTCTTGCTCGGATTATTGATAGTTTTTGGAGGCTCTTCTGCAGTTGCTCCTTTTGTTTATACACTTTTCTGAAAAGTTATGGAAAAAATTAAGAGACAGTTTACAGATGTACTTGTTATTGTGGCTGCAATTCTACTTGCCGGAATTATTACCGGTATCGAAACATTTTTTTACATCGCTCTGGGTCTATTGGTTTTAGTTGCTTTAGTAAATAAAATTGCTGAATATATTTCTTTCTTATGGCAGAGCCTGGCAAAAATTCTGGGCTTTTTTGTTTCAAAAATAATTCTTGGACTTGTATTCATAGCTTTTTTAATTCCTGTATCAATTTTTTATAAATTATTTTCGAAAAATCGTCCCATTTCAAATCAACAAAAAAGCAGCTATTGGATTACTAAAGGAGACGGAAAAATTGATTTTAACAAAGCCTGGTAAAATTGACAAAAAATAAAGTTTTAAATATTACTTTTATAATACTTTTTTCTGGCTTATTTTTATTTCACATTATGTTATTGATACTCGGACGAGCCTGGATTTTTACCACCATTAGTTTTTATGCGGGACTGTTATTATTTTTGTTTTTATTCTATAAAAAATTCAAAAGAAAAAATCCTCAAAGCAAAGCTCTGAAAATAATTTATGTTTTAACGGTTACAGTTTTTGTTTTTTTTATAGCTGATTTAATTCTACGGTTTACTGGGAAGTTTTCTTCTTACAGTGAGAGAAATTATTCGTTGTTTTATGTGTCACCGTACAATGATAATTTTAGTTTGCTGCGACGAAAGATATTTTATAACGAAAAAAATCCGGTACCTTATACAGCAAGTCCGGAACAAAAAAATAAATACAAAACCACCGATTTTGAATTTATCCACAATTACAATTCATTGGGACTAAGAGAAAGAGAAATTACTGACGAACTCTTAGCCGGACGAGAGATAATTGTGTGTATTGGAGATTCATTTACCGAAGGAGTGGGAACAGATTACGAAAACTCATGGCCTCAGGTTCTGGAAAGAAAATTATCAAATAGAGGAGATAATGATTTTGTAGTTATAAATGCAGGGATTTCCGGTTCCGACCCTGTTAAATATATTTATGTATTTAATTATCTTAACAACTACATTAATTCAGATTACTTAATTATTTCTATTGGCAGTAACGATTTGCTTGATATAATTTTTAAAGGTGGAAATGAGCGATACAAGAAAGATAGTTTTTATCAATGGGATGCACCTATTTGCTATTATTTTTATTCCTGGAATTTTGTATTCAGAGCAATTTCTAACCTAATTTACGATTATCCGGAAATTTATTGTAATGAAAAAGAGTTCCGAGAAAAATTAAGTTTTGCATGTAATGAAATCGTAAAAGCTGTACAAAAAATTTCAACAGAATTTTCGGGAAAAAAAATAGTATTGTATTTATATCCCGACCGGCAAGAAGCAAAAACTTTAAAATATCGTTACGAAGAAATGAATTTAATTAAGCAAGAATTCTTAGATAACGAAACATTCATAGTTGTTGACCAAATAAATTTTTATAAAAAATATCCGGATAAAAAGCGGTTAATTCCAGAAATATATCATAATATTGATGGTCATTGCAACTCAGAAGGCTATAAGTTATGGGGCGAATATTTGTTTGAGATTTTTGATGAGGAATTTGGGAAGGAATAAAATCTAAATCAATTGCAAGCCTACTTCATCAGCAAAGGTTTTTTGAGAATCAATAACATTATCCTCAGCTGCAACTATAATATCTACAGCTTTATTTAATTGAGTGTTTATTTGATTAGAGTATTGGTCTTCTGTCTCCCATGTTAGAGAATAGAAATACAATACATCGCTTAATTCGTACAATAAAACCTTTTCAACAGTTTCGTAAAATTCAACCACTGATTTATAAAACCATTTGTCTTTTTTGATGGGCTTGATTTTTTTTAGTTTGGCTGAGTATTCTTTATGAAATTCTTTAAGTTTATTGTATTCTTCATTCAATTGTTCAATCGAAACATCATCATCGTAGATGTCTTGAATAAAAGAAGAAACCTGATTGTCCAGCATTGTATAATACATTAAAACTTCGTCGTTGTATTTGGCAGGGTCTTTACCTAAATCACAACTTACAGAAATAGAGACTAATATAAAAACTAAGAGAAACAATTTTGAAAGATTAGCAAACTTTTTCATAACAATTTAGTTTTGGGGTTAGACAATATTAAAGATAAGTAAAAAATAAATATGCAAAGCAAAATTTTAAAAAAATATTAATTTGATATAATTAAAAATGCAGTATTTTTATCGGTTATTTTAAATTTATGTTTGGTAAAAGATTTTATAATGAATTAAAAGAGTTAGAGGAAAAATTATTAACTAAAAAGAGTTTTATCATAGTTCCTCATTATAATCCCGATGGCGATGCTATTGGTTCTGCACTTGCCTTTTATTTGATTTTAAAAAAGTTAAATAAAAAAGTTAAAGTTATCAGTCCGAGTGAGTTCCCGAATTTTTTAGACTGGCTACCTGAAGCTGATAAAATTAAGGTGATATGGAATAAATCTCAAATCAGACAGGATATTTTTTCATCGTCAGAAGTTTTGATAGCAGTTGATTTTAATGAAATAAAAAGGTTAGGGGACTTAAGTTCCGAATTTGAAAAATCAGCAGCATTCAAAATTTTGATTGACCATCATCCTAATCCTAAGCAATTTACTGATGTGATGATTTCTGCTCCGGAGTATAGTTCTACTGCGGAATTAGTTTATGATGTTTTGAAATACACCGGCTTGCATAAATTTATTGATGTTGATATTGCAACATGTATTTATACCGGAATTATGACCGATACAGGTTCGTTTAATTATAATTCATCAACGCCGAATACTTTCAGGGTAGTTGCAGATTTGCTCGAATATGGAGTTGATAAAGATGATGCCTACGATAAAACATATAACAGCTTCTCGGTTGACAGAATGCGTTTTATGGGTCATGTAATGCTCAATCGAATGGTTGTTCTTCCGGAATATAAATCTGCGTATATTCACATTAGTGCCAAAGACAGAAAGGATTTTAAAGAAAAATTCGGCGATACAGAAAATTTTGTAAATATTCCGCTATTTATAAAAGGAATACGATTTACGGCAATTTTTATTGAGCGAGATAATTTTATAAAAATAAGTTTTAGGTCTAAAGGTAATTTTGATGTAAATAAATTTGCTGCGAATCATTTTAACGGAGGTGGGCATAAAAATGCTGCCGGTGGAGAAAGTTTTACTTCATTACAAGAAAGCGTAGAACTTTTCGTTAAATTATTGGAACAATACAAAAACGAATTGCTTTATGATTAGAATTCACATCAAAAATTTCAGGGAGATTTATTTTGTGGTGATACCCTTTGTTTTATCGGCATTACTATTTTCTTGTACTCCTAAAGAAAACAAGACAGAAGAAAAACCTTTACCTTATTCGGTTGTAAAAAAGATGCACCGAAACGAACTTTTGGAGTGGAATAAAAATATTGTTGAATTTGATGCCGAGATGATAAGAAAGTTTATTGAACGCCGAAGATGGAATATGGAAATAACTGCTTCGGGACTGTATTATCAGATTTATCATAAAACCAATGATATTAAGGCAGAAAGCGGATTAATAGCTATTTTTAATTATAAAACATCATTACTCGACGGAACGGTTTTATACTCTTCGGATATTGATGGTCCGAGAAGTGAGACACTGGGGAAAATGGAAACAGAATTGGGATTGCACGAAGGATTGATGATGTTACGAAAAGGCGAAAAAGCAAGATTCATTTGTCCACCGCATCTCGCATTTGGTGTGCCGGGAGATGGTTACAAAGTTCCTTATAACAGCATTTTGGTTTATGAAGTTGAACTCATTGATCTGGTAAAACCAGAAGTTAAGGAGGAAGAAAACATTCATGGTTGGATTTAAAAATAAGAGGGATGAAAGTAAAGATTGTTGTTTTATATTTTTTTACAGGATTATTTTTATTGGCATGCAATAACAATCCGGAAGAGAAATTTAAAAAATTGTCATCTGGGTTAGAGTACAGGATTGTTGAGACAAAAGGCGAAGCTGCCAGAAAAGTTAGTTTAGGCGATATTTTGCAATTGAATTGTTCTTATGAAACCGAAGATGGAAGAGTGTTGTTTGCTTCCTCAAAGTCGAGTAGAAAATATTTGCGAAAAGTTGAAAAATCAGCAAAAACTCATGGAAGTATAGAGGATGGTTTTTTGATTTTAAGAGAAGGAGATTCTGCCGTTTTTAAATTGCAGGCTGAAAAGTTTTTGCAATTTTCAGAAGGATTTGAAAAATTGCCAAAAGGAGTTCAAGCTAATGATATGATTATTGTAAAATTAAGAGTTATTGATATAGTTGACCGTGACGAATATGATGATATTTTGCTGGACTCTTATCATAAAGATAAAGAAACCGAAATGGAAATTTTGCAAAAGTTTCTTGTCAACTCAAATATAAATGTAAAACCGACAGAAAGTGGATTGTATTATGTAGAGCAAATTAAGGGTAACGGACCTAAAGCAGAAAAAGGAAAGACGGTTACTGTTCATTACACAGTAAAATACATTGACGGAGAATTGATAGAAACCTCTATTGGTGGGCAACCGATAAGTTTTGTACTCGGAAGAGGGCAGGTTATTCCGGGTTGGGAAGAAGGTATATCTTATATGAATCAAGGTGGGAAAGCGATGCTGATAGTTCCTTCGCACCTTGCTTACGGCGATAAAGGTAATGGAAAAATCAGACCTTTTGCCACTTTAGTTTTTGAAGTTGAACTTATAAATTTAAAATAATATTTTCATGAAAAAGAAGAATTGGTTATTGTTTGGGGCGATTTTGACAGTTATAGTTATTATTGTTCTAATTTTTTTATTTGGACGTAAAAAAGACTTGAAATCAGAAAAAAAACAGGACACTAAAGTTTTAGCGGATACTGAGGTTAAAATTGACAGTTCAAAATATGTTGATTCAGAAACCGGAGAAGTTGCAGTAATAGTTTTTAATCCTGATGGAAAAACAGAATACAAAAAAGATAAAGCCGAAAATATTTTTAATAAAACTCCCTCAGGTTTAGAGTTTAAATTTATAAAAAACTCTTCAACCAAAAAAAAGCCTTCGGTAGGCGATGTTGTGTATCTCAATATGACCTATAAAAAAGAAGGCGATACTCAAAATATGTTTAATACCGCTGAAATTGACGAAAACTTTAAAATGAGAGTATCTCCGCCTTCTCACGAAGGAGGTTGTATTGAAGATGCTTTTATGTTGATGAACGAAGGTGACTCAGCAATTTTTAGAATTGACGCGTATAACTTTTTTACTAAAACTCAGAAAAAAGTTAAACTTCCAGAAGCTATTAAAAAAGGCGATAAACTCATTTTTAACATTCGATTGGTAAAGGTTGTGTCAGGAGCTGAGTTTGTTAAACAAAACAAAGAAATATACAATTACTATCTCGAACAGGAAAACAGTTTGATCGAAAGATATTTACTTGGTTTCAATAATGCTGTAGAAAAAAGAAACAACGGATTGCGAATATTAACGGTAAAAGCCGGAACCGGTAAAAAGGTAGCAAAAGGAGACAAGGTAAAGATGCATTTTACTGTAGGCTATATTGATGGAGGAATTTTTTATTCTACACTCGACAAAAATGTTCCTTTTGAATTTGTTACCGGTAAAGGTGAAGTTATCGAGGGTCTTGATGATGCTGTAATTGGGATGAATGTTGGAGATGTTAAGTTGGTTATAGTTCCGTTTAGATTAGCTTACGGTGACCAACGTTATGGAGAAATTCCACCTTTTAGCACCTTAGTTTTTGAAGTCGAAATTATAAGTGCAAATGCAAAATAAAAGAGAAGTATTATTGTTTTTTGGTTCTTTCAATCCGATACATATTGGTCATCTGGTCATCGCCAATTATATGGTAGAGTTTTGTGATATTGATGAATTATGGTTTGTAATAACTCCGCAAAATCCGCTAAAGAAAGCCAAAGATTTACTTCCCGACCGCGACCGTCAACATCTGGTTAATCTTGCAATTGGTAATTTTCATAAATTTAAAGCAAGCGATATTGAATTTTATCTTCCAAAACCAAATTACACGATTAACACTCTAACTTATTTATCGGAAAAATATCCGACCTGTAAATTCAGTTTGCTTATTGGAGGCGATAATCTTGAAACTTTTCATAAGTGGAAGAACTATAAAATTATTCTTGAGAATTACAGAATCTATGTTTACAAGCGTCCGGGAGCCAAAATTGTTGAATATGAAAATGCCGACATTGTTGTTCCGGATGTTCCCCAAATGGATATTTCAGCAAGTTTTATTCGCGATGCAATTTCAAAAAACAAAGATGTAAGATATTTTCTGCCCGAAAAAGTTTATGAATACATTTTAAAAATGGGATGGTGGAAGTAAATGTCAAAATTAAGTCAAGATATATTGCCTTATAATGATTATTCGGGGTACATAAAGAGGAAATTCGGGAAACGAATTCAAAAAATTTCTGTTGATGCAGGATTTACTTGCCCGAACAGAGACGGAACAAAATCTACCGGAGCCTGTATTTATTGTGCAAATGAAAGTTTCAGTCCGTTTTATTGTAATCCAGAAATTAGTATTACCGAGCAGTTGCGTAAAGGAATAGAATTTTTTAGTCCAAAATACAAAACACAGGAATATCTTGCATATTTCCAATCTTATACAAATACCTACAGCAAAATAGAAATATTAAAGGAAAAATATTCCGAAGCTCTTGATGTGGAAGGAGTATGTGGATTGGTTATAGCCACTCGTCCGGATTGCATTAACGAGGAAATTTTAGAAATGATTACTAATCTTTGTAATGATAAATATGTTGCCATCGAATTTGGAGTGGAATCAACAAAAGACGAAACTTTGAATTTTATTAACCGGGGACACAGCTGGTCGGATACTATTAAAGCAATAGAACTTACTGCTAAATTTAAAATAAATATTGGAGTGCATTTAATACTTGGACTTCCGGGAGAAACCCATGATGATTTTATGGTTCATGCCGAACGTATTTCAAAGTTACCTGTAAACTTTTTAAAAATACATCAATTACAAATTTTGAAAAATACGCCGATAGAAAAAATTTTTAAAGAAAATACGGAGTTATTTATAGATTTATCCCTGGATAAATATGTTAACATTGTTGTTGATTTTGTTGAAAGATTAAATCCAGACATCATTATCGAAAGATTTACTGGTGAATCACCTATGGAAATGATTATTTATCCAAGATGGGAAGGCAAAAAGAACTATGAAATAACTCATTTAGTTGTCAATGAATTAAAAAGAAGAAATTCTAATCAAGGTAAGTTTTATAATAATGAGATTTTTTGATTTTCATACTCATAATAAAAATGTCGTAAATGGTATAATAAATCTTATGCCATATGAAAATCCCAAAGATTCAAAACTGTATTCAATAGGGATTCATCCTCATTTTATAGGTGAAGATTATAAAAATCAAATTGAGTATATAAACGAAAAAGCTGCAAAAACAGAAATTAAAGCAATAGGAGAATGTGGTTTTGACCCTAAATCTCCTGTAGATATAAACTTGCAAAAAGAAATTTTTAAATTACAAGTACAAATAAGCGAAGAGTATGCATTGCCATTCATTATTCATTGCGTTAAATTTCATAATGAATTAATAAAACTTAGGAAAGAGCTAAAACCTAAACAGATATGGGTTTTGCATGGATTTAACTCTAAAATAGGATTGTTTAAAGCATTGATTGATGAGGGATTTTGGTTCTCGTTTGGATCTTCTGTTCTGAAAAATCCAGAAAAAATTCGTATTTTTTATAAAAACTACGGCATGAGATTTTTTTTGGAAACAGATGATAGCAACACAAGCATAGAAGAAATCTATAAACAAACTGCACAATACTTAAATCTTGATGTGGAAATACTTGCAAATTTAATAGAAGAAAATTTGAAAAAAATCGGAATATGAGCTGGTACGAAAGGACAGAACTTTTGTTGGGAAATGAAAACATTAAAAAACTAAAGCAGTCTAAGGTTTTAGTATGTGGATTGGGCGGGGTAGGCGGAGCCGCAGCAGAACAGCTTGCACGTGCCGGGATAGGAACTTTAGGGATAGTTGATGCTGATGTGGTGGCAGTTTCGAACATAAACCGACAAATAATAGCAAACCATAATAATATCGGGGAATACAAGGTTGATGAATTTGAAACACGGCTAAAATCCATAAATCCCGCGATAAATTTAATTCCCAAAAAAATATATTTACGTGATGAGATTCTGCTGAATACTTTACTTGAGGGTTGGGATTATGTGGTTGATGCAATTGATACCCTTTCCCCAAAACTAAATTTAATAAGAATTTGTTATCAAAATAATATTCCTGTAGTTAGTAGTATGGGCTCAGGAGGAAAAACCGACCCCATGAAAGTAAAAATTGCAGACATAAGCGAATCATACAATTGCGGATTGGCACGAATGCTGAGAAAACGATTGCATCGTCTTGGAATTTATTCAGGAATAGCCGTCGTATATTCGGACGAAAAGGTGAGTAAGGAGGCAGTTGTTGAAGAAGAATCTTTGAATAAGAAGAGCAATATTGGAACAATAAGTTATATGCCTGTAATTTTTGGTTGTTTTTGTGCATCGGTTGTGATTAGAAAACTATGTAAACTTAACGAAGAATGAAATCGCAAATTACCAGAGCTGTGTGGATTTTGTCGTTAGTGAGTTTTTTTACCGACCTGGCAAGTGAGATGTTGTATCCAGTTATGCCTATTTATTTAAAAGAAATAGGGTTTTCAATTCTATTGATTGGAATATTAGAAGGAATTGCCGAAGGAATTGCGGGATTGAGTAAGGGTTATTTTGGAAAGCTCTCCGATGCAAAAGGGAAACGCGTTCCATATATAAGAGTTGGTTATAGCTTTAGTGCGATTTCGAAACCAATGATGGCAATTTTTACGTGGCCGTTATGGATATTCTTTGCCAGAACAATTGACAGATTTGGTAAAGGAATCAGAACAGGAGCAAGAGACGCACTTCTTAGTGATGAAGCCACTCCTGAGACAAAAGGAAAAGTTTTTGGATTTCATAGGTCAATGGATACATTCGGAGCAGTCTTCGGACCTTTAGTTGCATTGGTATTTTTGCATTTTTTCCCGTACAATTATAAACTTCTATTTTTTGTTGCTTTTGTACCGGGTTTAATAGCAATATTTTTTACATTTTTAATTAAAGAACAAAAAAAACAAAATATTGCCAATACAAGCGAAAAGTTTTCGTTTTTTTCTTTTTTAAAATATTGGAAACAAAGTCCGGCATTGTATAGAAAACTTGTGATAGGATTATTGATATTTACCCTTATAAACAGCTCAGATATGTTTTTGCTTTTACAAATAAAAGAGGGAGTAAATAATGATAAAGCAGTTATAGGAGTGTATATTTTTTACAATATGATTTATGCTTTATTTGCTTTTCCACTTGGCATTGCAGCAGATAAAATCGGATTAAAAAGCATGTTAATAATCGGAGTATTTTTGTTTTCCGTGGTTTACTTTGGTATGACTATAGCGACAGGCTTGTATTCATTTTTGTTTTTATTTTTTGTTTATGGTATTTATGCTGCTGCAACCGAAGGAATATCGAAAGCCTGGATAACAAATGTTTGCGACAAAAAAGATACAGCTACTGCAATTGGAACATACACAGCTTTTCAAAGCATATTTGCAATGTTGGCAAGTTCTCTTACCGGAGTTTTGTGGTATAAATTTGGTGTTACGGTAGCATTTATAACATCAGCGATTGTTGCTGCTTTGGTTGGAATTTACTTAATATTTATTCCTGCATCTGAAAAAATAAAAACAATAGAAGAATAAAATGCTTATTTATCGGGAGCATAACCAAACCAAACTACTGCATAATTTCCATAAATACCTATTCCGATAGCTTTCCATTCTTGTTTCCATATATTTTTGTTTAAGATAACATCATTATGTCCGGGACTATACTTCCATAATTCAAGAGCAATCCCGGCTGAAATGTAGTTTCCGGAATAAGCAGCTATTTCAAAACCAAGACCACTATAGTTTGTAAGTTCACGGGGTTTTTCCCACATACATGTGGCTTTTGCATGATCATCTGTATAGCAGCAAGACTCCCATTTACCTTTATTGGACCAACTGTGCAGATTACATTCAGCAGTATCAGGCCTATTTATCATTAAATCTCTGGCATGTGTTTGAGCAACAAAAGTCAGGGATTTGGAAATCGGAATTTCAGGAAGCCCGTAACTTTTTCTGTATTCGATTATAAGGTTATAAAGTTTTAACTCTTCTTTACTTAACTCTTGAGTAAATGAAGATATTGATATTAAGACTAAAGTCAGTATTGAAAAAACTGTTTTCATAAAGTTTTTTTTATAACGAAACTAATGTTAAAATTGTTTTTTATTAAAACAAGATTTAAAAAATTAAGTTTACAGGAAATTTATTATTGATAAAATAAACAGAAAAAACTATCTTTGCAAAGTTTTGGTGATGGAGTTCGCCATTAAGTGCCTATTTTCAGGCTGATGACTCCTGCGATTATAAAGTTGAATTAAAATTATTTTTATGATAAAACAAATTATTGCAATTGGTGCAGGAGGATTTGTTGGCAGTGTGTTAAGATTTTTTTCTTCAAAATTCATACAGGAGCATTATTGGGGGAGTTTTCCAATAGGGACATTTATCATTAACATTATTGGTTGTTTTTTTATCGGACTAATTTACGGTATTGCCGAAAAAGGAAATCTTATGAACTACGAATTGAGGTTGTTTTTAACTGTGGGATTATTAGGAGGATTTACCACATTTTCTACTTTTGCAAATGAAAGTATGTTGTTATTAAAAGATAACAATTTATATGTTTTTGCAATTTATATAAGTTTGAGTGTTTTTGTCGGAATCTTAGCAACATTTTTAGGTAATTATATAATTAAAGCATTATAGCATGGAAACAAAAGAAAATCTGAAAATTTTAAGGATTTTTATAAGCTCTACAGATAAATTTAAATTTCGTCCGCTATATGAAGTAATAGTTTATGCTGCCAAAAGATATAAACTTGCTGGAGCAACGGTATTTCAAGGTATGATGGGTTATGGCGGGAATTCTCCCGTTTATATTCGTTCATCCTGGGAAATTATAGAACGAAGACCATTAATAATTGAAATAATTGATGAGGAACCAAAATTGAATGAATTTATAGGAATCTTAAAAACATACTTTGAAAAATCTAAAAACGAGTGTATAGTAACAATGGAAGATGTTAAAGTAGTTTATTATAAAATTAGGTAAATTTGCAATTAATATAAATTTTTGTTAATTTTGAAAAATAAAGTAAATTAAAATTTAAAAATATGAAAATAAAAAAGGTTTATGGACTTGAAGTATTGGATTCACGCGGAAATCCAACTATAGAAGTAGTATTACAATTAGAAGACGGAACTAAAGCAAGTGCCATGGTTCCAAGTGGTGCATCAACCGGAGAACGTGAAGCCTGCGAATTACGTGATGGCGATAAAGCTCGCTACTCAGGCAAAGGAGTTTTGAAAGCTGTAAATAATGTTAATATTACTATTGCTCAAGCGATTGAAGGCAAATGTTTTCATAATCAGAGAGAATTAGATTATTTCTTGATAAATTTAGATGGTTCAACAAATAAAAGTAATCTTGGAGCAAATGCAATTTTAGGAGTATCAATGGCATTTGCCAGAGCAATGGCTTTAAGCACAAAAACGCCATTATATCAATACCTTGGTGGAAGCAATGCCCATATATTGCCTGTACCCTGTATGAACGTAATAAATGGTGGTAAACACGCTGATAACACTGTTGATTTTCAGGAATTTATGATTGCTCCGCATAATGCATCGAGCTTTGCAGAGTCAATAAGAATTGGAGTTGAAGTATTTCATGCTTTAAAATTTGTTCTTAAATCTAAAGGATTAAGTACCGGTGTTGGTGATGAAGGAGGTTTTGCTCCCGACCTGAAATCAAACGATCAGGCAGTAGAAATGATACTGGAAGGAATTGTTAAAGCAGGCTACAAACCCGGAGACGATGTTAGCATTTGCCTTGACCCTGCAGCCAGTGAAATGTGGGAAGACGGTAAATATAAGTTTTTCAAGAGTACCCAAAAACTTGCCGACAGCGATGAATTAATTAAGTTGTGGGAAAGTTGGGTTAAGCAATACCCAATTATTTCGATAGAAGATGGATTGGCAGAAAATGACTGGGATGGTTGGAAAAATTTAACACAAACTCTTGGCAGTAAAATCGAACTTGTAGGAGACGATATTTTCTGTACAAATAAATCAATACTTGCAGAAGGAATTTCAAAAGGTGTTGCAAATTCAATATTAATTAAGTTGAATCAAATAGGTACTGTTACAGAAACTTTAGAAACTGTAGAGTTAGCATACCGAAACGGATATAATACTTTTGTTTCGCATCGTAGCGGAGAAACTTCTGATACATTCATTGCCGACTTGACCGTAGCCATAAACGGTGGGCATTTAAAAACCGGAAGCGGATGCAGAAGTGAAAGGATTGAAAAATTTAATCAGCTTATAAGAATAGAAAAGGAACTTGGAGCAGCAGGTAAATTTGCAGGGATAAAAGCATTTAAGAATAGATAAAAAATAGATAAAAATTATTAGAAGATGGCCGGGTGTTCTTAGAGGACCCGGTTGTTTTTTTGTGATTTTTTCAAATTATACAAAATTTTGTGGTTATTTTTTTTATCTTTGCCCTCATTATGAGCAAAAAAATCAAGATGACAAACTCTATAAAAAATACTTCCAAATCCGCCAAAACATGGAGTGAAAAGCTGGAAAGGCTATA
>CALJNE010000082.1 GCA_937982115.1 uncultured Bacteroidales bacterium
GAAAGTGACGAAGTTTTAGAAAAAATCGACTGCAAAGAACCTTGTAAAGATAAAAAATTGTAAGCAATTCACAACAGCAACGCCTGTTAAAGTAACAGCAAGAAAACTGCAAAGAACCTTGTAAAGATAAAAAATTGTAAGCAATTCACAACATAAACTACGATATAGAAGGTTCATTCTGGACTGCAAAGAACCTTGTAAAGATAAAAAATTGTAAGCAATTCACAACGGATACCAATATTTAATATATTAATAAAATTAATAATTTTAGATAAGTTTTACTTTTCCATATTTTAAAAATTTAAGCATCCATTTTGGTAGTGGTTTTTGAGGATTGCGTTTTTTTAAGTTTAAATATATCCCTAAAGATTTTAGAAGAAGTATTTTGTGTGTTTCCACAAGTTCGATAAGTGTTCCATCGGGGTCTTCGATGTATGCAAAACGCCCTGCTGCTTCACCCATATCAAAAGATTTTGAGGAATCGTTGCTGACACTATCAACAGAGAAAGGGAAACCTTGATGTGCACAATGCTTTTTTAGATTATTCATATTTGCAACATCGAAGCAAATTTGGATAAATCCCGGATCGCCCCAAAAACGGTTTTCGTAAATTCGGCGAGGTTGACGTTCTGAATCCTGTATTTGAACCAATTCAATATATGACGGGCCAAAAAGTTGCGAAAAAGCTCCTTTACGCGGGGCAGAGTGCGAGAGAAGTACCCTGCGAAAAGTCTTGTTGCCGGAAGATAATCCAATTAAATCATTAAAAACTCCGCTTTTATCGGCAATAATTTTGTCGTATCCCAAAATATCGGAATATACTTTTAGAGCCTTTTCAATATCGCTAACTCCAATAATGGCACCAATTACTCCTCCTGTACTTCTGTTTTCATCATGAAAAATATAAGAATCATAACAAATTTGAAAAACATTATTCCAGGGGTCCTGAACAAAGAATGTAAGATTTCCGTCAATCGTTTCGGTAATTTTTGTTAAAATTTTTAGTCCCGTTTTATTGTGAAGTTCTTCATAAGTTTTTTTTACATTTCGGGATTTGATTTTTGCTGCAAAAATGCCGTAATCACCAAGGTTTATTTCAAAGTCGGGATATTGTGGTTTACGTTCGGAATATTGCCAAATTTCGAAGCCCCCTCCACCTTGCATATTTATTGCAATGCATGCATGTCGTTTTTGTGGGCTGTTGCCCGTATATGGCAGCATTCTTTCTGCAACGGTATCATCTTCCAGAATTCTAATATTCATATTAAAAACATCAATATAAAATTTCCATGCCTCGTGGAAATTTTCAACGCCAATACCAACTTGTTGTATTCCGTTTATTAAAAAATCATTATTCATAATAATTATTCGGGTTTAATTTTTCTAACTAATTTTCTTGAAATAGCGGGGAAAAATCTTTTAATGTAAACCATTAAGAGCTCTTTTCTACCTACAAGAACTTCGGGTTTTTGTTTAATGATAGCTTTATAAATCTTTTTAGCTGCTTTGTCAACCTCAAGACCGGCAGCTTGACCTTTGTCGAGTTTTCCGTGTTGTTTGCCGTCTTTTTCGAGAGCATATAAAGATATATTTGTTTTAACTCTGCCCGGACAAACAATTACAACCTTAATATTATTCCGGAAATATTCGGCATGCACAGTTTCAAAAAAACCATACAAAGCGTGTTTCGAAGCTGAATATGCAGAACGTAATGGAAAACCGAACCGGCCGGCAATGCTTGTTGTAATAGCAATAGTGCCGCCTCCTTGAGAAATCATTTTTGGAAGTAGAATCTTTGTGAGTTTTACAGGAGCAAAATAATTTACGTTCATAATTTTTTTATCCACCTCAAAATCGGTTTCTCCTGCTAATCCCCTTTGACTTATACCGGCATTATTGTATAGAATATCTATTCGTCCGGTAAAATTCAGAGCTTTTCCGGCTAAGTTGTCCAGATTGTCCAAATCCGATAAATCATAAGGCAAAACAAGGCATTTAGAACCAAATGATTCACATTTTTCTTTTACATGGTTTAGCTTATCTTCTTCGAGAGCAGTAATAATTAGGTTAAAATTATTTTTAGCAAATAAATAAGCACAATGTTCTCCGATCCCCGAAGAAGCTCCGGTAATCCAAACAGTTTTTCTATCTGTGTTCATTTTTAATCTTTAAGAATATTTTCCCAGATTTTTTGTCTGATGCTATCAATTTGATGAGGCTTACATTCCTCAACCGAAGAAATTTCTTTTGTTTCGTTTTTAAGTTGAGCGGCAAATTCGGGAGCTCTTCTGAATCCTTCGCCGAGATTTATCATTACAGATTCACCGTCATTGATTTGTCCTTGCTTCAAAGCTTCGAAGAAACCTGCAATACATACAGCAGATGCAGGACCAATGATGAGTTTTCGTTCGTATGCAACCAACTTACCAAAATCAATAAGTTTGCTTTCTTTCATTCTGAGGAAAGTTCCTTTAGAATCTTTAACAAGTTTAGCAATAATCGGATAGGTGGCAGGATTTCCTGTTGCGAGAGTAGGTATGGCAGTTTTAGGAGATTCAATTATTGGATAATCATTTTCAAAGCCTTCGGGGAATCCTGCAGCTTGAGCTTTTTCCCATGCTTGAACCATTGGGTCGCAACCGTCGGGTTGAACCATGATAAATCTTGGATTTTTTAGTTCGGGATAGATGCCTTTAATTTCTCGTATTCCTTTGTCAATAGCAATTGGTCCTGTTCCACCGCTAATAGCTTGAATGTACACATCTGGAATTTTGTTCATTTGTCTCAACCATTCAAAGACCATTGTCTTTTTTGCTTCAACGCGTATGGGGTCAATATTTCCGGTTGAGATTAGGATTTTGTATTTTTTTGCGTATTCGGCAGCAATTTGTTTGGCTTTAGCATAGTCGCCTTTTACTCTGAAAACTTGTTGTCCAAAGGCAGATATTATTGCTTCGGAAGCACTTAGGGCATCCTCAGGTATAAAAATGGAACAACTTGTGCCTGCAATTGCTAAATATCTTGCATAAGCAGTAGCAGTGTTACCTGTAGAAGCAACGCAATACTGTTTAATATCGTTTTCCTTAAATATACTTGCAGCAAGAGCAGCCGCCACATCTTTAAAAGTTCCGGTACCGCCATTAAGGTCGTTTCTGTATGCAATGACTTCAATATTGAGACCGTAGTTTTCTCTGGCAAAATCTTCTAAAAACCACCATCTCTGAACAGGAACAGCTCCTTCGTTACGAGTAATAATATTTTCGTTTCGGGTTAAAGGTAAATAATAAAAATACTGCCAGAAGTTTTCGGGGTTTCCTTTTAAAATATACTGAAATTCTTTATAATCGCTGTTGTACCAAACTTCAGATCTTTTGCTTCCGCATTGCGGACATGTTTGATTTTGTTCGAACCAGGTAGCAAAATCAGGAGTAATATGTTCACACTCAGTACATTTTAAGTAGTATTTGTTTTTTTTCATCAGTCAGTGTTTTTGGTTAAACTTAAAAATTAAATTCTGTAAAATAAAAAAATAATTGCCTGAAAATTAAATTTTCGTTCAAAAACATTTTCAGGCAAAGATTATATTATTCCGAAACTTTACGCGTAGGCATTACATCAGTATTGTATTTGCCGGCATCAAGATTCTTTTTAATTATTTTAAACACTTCGATTGTTTCATTAACGTCTTCGAGAGTATGAGCAGCAGTTGGAATAAGTCTAAGCATTAAAACTCCTTTAGGCACAACCGGATAAACAACTATTGAGCAAAAAATATTATAATTTTCGCGTAAGTCAACTACAATATTTGTGCCTTCCGGAACAGAACCACTGAAATAAACCGGAGTAACGGGAGATTGAGTTTTTCCGATATTAAAACCATTTGCTTTTAAACCTTCTTGCAAAGCCGTTGCAATTTCCCATAATTTGTTTTTATGTTCGGGTTCTTCTCTAAGCATTTGAAGTCTTTTGAGGGCTCCGAGAACCATTGGCATAGGAAGAGATTTAGCAAAGATCTGAGAACGCAAGTTATATTTCAGATAGTCAATTATTTCTTTTTTTCCAGCCACAAAAGCACCAATTCCGGCCATGGATTTTGCAAAAGTAGAGAAATAGATGTCAACTTCATTTTGAACGCCGAAATGCTCGTCTGTTCCAGCACCGGTTTTTCCCATAGTCCCGAAGCCATGGGCATCGTCAATTAATAGTCTGAATTTGTAATCTTTTCTAAGTTTAACAATTTCGGGTAAATTACCGAGGTCTCCTGCCATACCAAAAACACCTTCTGTAATGACGAGAACACCGCCGCCATTTTCTTCAGCTTTTGCAGTTGCGAACTTAAGCATTTTTGCACAGCGTTCAATATCATTATGGGGGTAAACGTAGCTTTTTCCACCTTTTGCTTTGTGCAGGAAAATGCCATCCATTATACAAGCATGAGATTCCGAATCATAAACTATAACATCTTTTCTTGTTGCGAGAGAGTCTATGATTGAAACCATTCCCTGATATCCATAGTTAAGTAAATATGCAGATTCTCTACCAACAAATTCGGCTAATTCTTTTTCGAGCTGCTTGTGATATTTAGTTTGTCCCGACATCATGCGAGCTCCCATTGGATAAGCCATACCATATTTAGCGGCGGCTTCAGCATCTGCTTTACGGATTTCGGGATGATTTGCCAGACCTAAATAATTATTCAAACTCCATGTGAGCACTTCGCGTCCTAAAAATTTCATGCGAGGTTTGATTTCTCCTTCGAGTTCAGGAAACATAAAATAACCTTCGGCATTTTCCTGGTATTGTCCCAATGGACCTCTTGCTTCTCTGATTCTGTCAAAAATATCAACCATTTTTCTATTTTTTTTTGAGTTTATAATTTAATTTTTGTTTTAATTCTATTATTTTCTTTTTGTTTTGAACTATGATTGTGCAAAGATATATTTTCTGCGACAATTTCTGCAATATCCATTACTTTAGCTTTGTTGCCGTGAACAAAAGTTTTCTTACACAGCGGACAAGCTGTAGCAAGAACATCTGGATTGCAGGTGGTAAGATTTTCTAAAGCATGATTTCTTATTTTTATTTGATCTTCGAGTTCAATAATTGCGTTTGATAAACTGCCACCGCAACATAATGAATTTTGTTTTTCAAATCCGGAACTTTTTAAGTTACCAACTTTCGACAAAATATTGCGTGGTTCTTCATAAATTCCGCATCCTCTGCCTAATTCACAGGGATCGTGATAAACAATAGATTTCTGGGAATTATGAATATTTATCTTATTATTTTCAATCAATTCGTTAATAAATTCGGAATGATGTTTAATTTCAATGTCAAGAACGTATTCTTCTTTAAAAGACTTATAGCAAATAGGGCAGGAGGTGACCAATGTTTTTGCACCGGATGAGTTAATGAGTTTTTGGTTTATACTTATTAAGTCTTTGGATTGTTGTATAAAGCCTTGTTGACGCATCGGACGTCCGCAACAAGCACCTTTGTTTTCATCCATAAACCAATAATTAATTCCTGCTTCCTCAAAAATTTTTTTCATTGAAATAATAATTGAGGGAGTTAAATGTGTCATGCAGCCGGCAAAGTAAACAACATCGTATTTTTTTTCAGCTTGTTCGGGCTGAGCATAATCATAGTAATGTTTTCCGGCAATCTCTTTTTTATTACGAAGTTGCTGTCTGATAACTGTCAATTCCAAACCTACAGGACAAGCCTCAACACAGCGTCCGCACATTAAACAATTATTGGCGATTTCGTCTTTCAAATGTTTATAACGAGTATCACGAATAAAATATACTGATTGAACATTTTGAATATTAGCTGTAAAATTCAACTGACAGACGTCTATACAAATACCGCATCTTGAACAAGCATTAAGCTGAAAATCAGTATATCCTGAATATTCTTCTCCGGCAGTAGCTCCCCATTTCCTTAAAAATATTAGTACAACTTCGGTTGGGATGTGCATATATCTTGAAAAAGGCAAACTAACAAAAAATGCAAATAAACATATAGAATAAGCCCACCAGAAATAAATTTCAAAATTTTGTAAGTTTAATACAGCCATCAAATTGCCAACAGTTCCGGTAAGGAAAGAGCCATTCCCGGTTAAAGCGGCAGTAGAACTTTCTGCCAACAATCTTAATGGGAAAATCCACCATAGAGAAGCAAGTGCGATTTTATCGAATTTGCTGTGTTTGGTAGTTTTTTTCATTCCAAGCAAGGAGGATTTAAACCTTTTTATCCAAGCCAGGAAAACTCCGCTAAGAATTACCAGAAGTAAGAAATCCATTAGAGGAGGAAATATTTCAGACATGAAAAATTTATGTTCATCACGAACAAAAAATCTGAAAAATATTGCCAGCCATGGTTCTTCGAATAAAGTTTGAGCATGAAGAGATGCTTCGATTTTTCCAAAAACAATCAAAAGAAACCAACCAAAAGCAAGACTCATGTGCATGTATCCAAGCAAAGGATTAGTTTTGTAAATATTCCTGTGAATAAGAGCCTCCTGAAAAGTTTCTTTTATTGCTTCAATACTTTTAACTGTAAGAATGTTTTTACGTAAATAAAATCTTTGTTTTTTATCAAGTTTTCGATACCATGCAATGAATTTAAAAATTATTATTGCAAATAAAATTATTGCACCAGCCGTAAAAGGTATTATAAATGGATGATAATGCATAGTTATATGTTTTTATAATACATGTTATCTAAAACTATTCTCATATTATAAATTACCGCTCGGGTATTAACTCCTCGAGGGCAAAGCATTCTGCATTTACCGCAAAGCATGCACTTATCTAATTCCGAATTAAGTGATTCGAACATTCCCATTCTTAACTTATGATGTACTAGTCTGAAATTAAAGTTAGTATGATTTGCAGCAGAACAAGTAGCACTGCACATACCACACATTAGACACCTACGAGCGGAGGGAACTTTTTCCACAATTTTGCTATAAAGTTTAAGATCTGCTTTGTCGAGATCCAGAGTTCGAGGTTCTGCTATTTTAAATCCCCAATTTTTCATTTTGTTTGTTTTAAATAATCAATGACGGAAAAAGCAGCTGACTTACCATCGGCAATTGATTCTGTTAGTGTAAGAGGTCTTTTGCAAGATCCAGCTAAGAATAATCCGTTTTCATTTGAATAGTTGTCGGCAGTATGAATGTCTATACTCTTTGCAAAACCGTAGGGACCATCAATATTGTTTTGTTTGCTGAGAATTGTTGTAGTTTCTGAGGCCTCGACACCAACCATTAATACAAGCATATCAACGGTCATTCTCAATGGCATTGCTGCCAAAGTATCTTCAGCTTTTATCTGTACTTTTTTATCAATAGTTGAAGACGTTTCACTTATTCTTCCTCTAATATAAACAACACCATGTTTTTCCTGGGATTTTCGATATAGTTCTTCATAAAACTGACCGGCCATACGAATATCCATGTAAAAAATAAAAGCTTCGGATTCCGGATAAAGCTCTTTAAATTCAATAGCTTGTTTAACGGCCGCGATACAACAAATTCTTGAACAATAATGATTGCCAACTTTTTCATCACGACTGCCCACGCAATTTAAAAATGCAATTCTCTTTGGCACCGATCCTTGTTGGGTGTGTATTTTACCGTCTTTATACATCCTCTCAAATTCAACGGATGTAATAACATTTGGATAAATCCCGTAACCTAATTCTTCTTTATATTTTGCATCAAAAACTTTGAATCCTGTGGAGAGTATGGTAGCATTGGATTCAAAAACCTCTCCGTCAGAAGTATTGGCAATCCATTTTTGATTATGTTTTTTAAGTTCTGTAACCTTTTTGTTATAAAGGATTTTAATGTTTTTATTATTTTCAAAATTTTGGACTAATTGGCTTTTTACCTCGGCAGCATCTTTAAAATTGGGAAAAAGTTTAGCCCAATTATTAATATTTCCACCAAAACTATGTTCTTTTTCCAATACTGTAACATTAACATTATCATCAGCGAGGCTTTTTGCAGCACTTATTCCAGCCGGACCAGCACCAATAATAAGAACAGACTTTTTATTTTCCATAAACTGTAATTAAATTTTCGGGTTTTTCGGGTTCACCTAAAAAATTTCCTGATTTACCAACATATTTATCTTTTGGGTCATACGGGATTCCAATTTTGTCGAGGAGAGGCTCAACTTGAACTTGATGCAGTTGCAATCCTAAATCCCAGGGATTAAATCCAAGAAGAAATCCTGCCATTTCTTCATAAGTTAAAACCGGAATTCCCATTTTATTATCATCATAGGTAGTGCCTTCCATTTCTGCAATAGTATATTGCCATCTGTCCATAAACATTGCACATCCGGGACAATTTGCAACAATAAAATCGGGTTTGTAAGGTTGCATTGATTCAAATTTTTTCTTAGTATTTGCAACAGAATAGCCTCTATTTGCCATAACTATATACTGTCTAAATCCAAAACCGCAGCAATGTCTTCTTTCGGGATAATCCACAACTTCGCCTCCCCATTCTTCAATCATTCCCACAAGAACTTTAGAAAATTCCATACCTCCTTCGGATTTTTTTGCAAAAAGCTTAGAATAATGACAGCCAATATGTTCCACAACTCTTAGCGGCTTACCAGTATGGCGATTAACCAAACGATAGGGCATTTTTTCTTTAAGCTCTTTTCTGTATTTATAAATTATATCCGAAGCATGAGAAATGTTTTGTGGAATTTCAAAATCTCTACCTGTAGCTTGTTTTAAAAAATGTTTTGTTTTTTCATACTCTTCAGGAAAATGATTCCAAGTTTCAACAACTTCATTAAATATTCCAAAAGAGGTAACACAGGAAGGAATAAAATTATTAACTCCATGGTCTTTCATTAAGGAGAATATTCGAGCCACAACAGTCATTGTTGTATCAAATGGTACAATATCAGAATGATATCCGATTCCTGTACAGGTGTGCTGATTAGGATCATCAATAACATTTTTACCGAGAATTTCTCTCAAAATTTTTAAAAATGCCGCTTCTGATCCCGGAAAAAATGATTGCCTGATACAACTTCTTTCATAATAAAAATTATCATCGGCAATTTCTTTTTGATAATCTTTCCAGTATTTTTTAGTAATTTCTTCCATTAGTTTTCGTGTTTTCCTGAATTTTCCATGTAAGTCTGAAAAAAATATTCGTTGTTTATTCCTTCTTTTTCAAAATATATATTCATTGATTTTGCAGCACTTTCTGAATATTTTTCAATTTTATTAAAAAGATCAAGACCTCCTGTAACTTCAAATATCTTTTTAACTTCATCTAAATTTTGCTGAGGAATTTTTCTCAAAGCACCACTGCCATCTTTGTTATAATTTGCCCCCAAACGGTCGGCAATTTCTTCTTTATTTTCATAATACCATTTCCATACAGGTCCTTGTTCGGGGTGTAATTTGGGATTAACAATGTCAATATGTACACAATAGCCTGTATTTAAAATGTTTTCGCCAACAGTTCTTTTAATTGCAAATTGCTGACGACCTTTTTCGCTATTTGTAAATAATCCTGTTTCCTGTGAAATCTTTCTGAGAACTGAAATTATTAATCCTGGAGTGTTCCCTCGCGGACAACGAGCTTTACACGACATGCACTGTCCGCAGTACCATATCGTGTCTGTCAAAAGTAATTCTTTGATCTTTTCTTCGTTTCTGGATTGAACAATATCACAAATCTGCCGAGGATCGTATTTGTAAATTTCTGCAGCCGGACAAATTGCAGTACATACTCCACAATTCATGCAAGCATTTAAACCCTCCACAAAACGAACGTCTTGCATCAATAAATCGTAAAACTTTCCCATGAAAATTTTTTCTCAAAACTATTATTATTATAGGTATAAAATGGGGTTGCAAATACTGAAAATTCATGTGTTAAATACGTACGTTGTATAGTATTAATACGTATAGTAATTCTTATGTTCGAGAAACATAATTGAGAAAATAGGATATAACTATGTTTACATCAAAAAACTTAAACTATTGGTTTTTGAAGACAATAAATAAAGTAATTATAAGTTGAGTTTTTAATTTTTAAATATGTATCTGAACCTATAACACCACTAAAGTTTAAAGCAGTTTTGTGAAGGAACTTCGGAGTTAATTTTTTTACAAGATTAATACGTCTTTCAGAATCTTTGTCAAGCGAAAGTATCACATTTTCATTAATTTCTTTTTCATCAATACAATTATAATTTAGAACATCTAACTGTTTTTTAAGTTTAAGCATTTCATGCGGATATCTAAAATCAGTAAAAAGAAAAAATCCTCCCGGTTTTAAAATTCTATGAACTTCACTCAAAAACTTCTCCATATTAGCATAACGATGCGAAGATTCTACGTTTAAAACCATATCAACACTTTGATTTTCTATATCCAGATTCATAGCATTTCCTTGCCTGAAAAACAAACCGTCTTTTTTATGATGCTTATTTGCAAATTTTACGGCAGTTTTATCCAACTCAATTCCAACAGCTTTAGCTGGTTTAAATCTTCTAAAAATATATTCCAATCCACCTCCTCGACCACTTCCAACTTCAATGATATCTTTGTTTTCAATATTAACTGTATTAACTAAACGATGATATAGTTGAATTGAATATCTATTTTTTTCGTCTTTAGAGTCAAGATTTATATCTTCATTTTCATCATGATAACCGTAATTCATAAATAAAATATCAGCATTTTTGTCAACAGTGTTGACATATAAATACCATAACCTGAATAAAAAAGAACGCATTCCCATAAATTGAATTTAAATTATTAAAAGAGCAAAGATAGACATTATTTTAAGATTCTAAGAAAAATAACATGTTTATTAAGTATTTGTTTAATAAGGAAGAAAAGATTTTTGTTTACTTGAGACAGTTGAAGTCTTTAAATGCAGATTTGTAGTTTATATTCAAAATATTGTTGTTAAGAATTTGGTAATAGGCGAAAGGTAAAAGGTAAAAGTGATGTTACTAAGTATGCTTTAATTATTTATGATATTCATATTCAAAATAATGTTGTTGAGTTTTATCTCTAAAATTATTAGACATGAGGTAAAAGAAATTTTAAACCGAGGTAAAAAAATTCTTAGGTTCATATTCAAAAATTTGTTGTTAAATTTTTTTATTATATTTGCACTGAGAATTTTGCATTTAGATGAATAAAGATTTTCAAAACCTTAGTCCCGAG
>CALJNE010000083.1 GCA_937982115.1 uncultured Bacteroidales bacterium
ATCTTTGGGCACAAAGGGACGCCATTGTTTGAAGTTGCTTTCATCTAATTTGAAGACCTTAAAGCCCAAATCTAATTTTTTTTCTTCTTTAGCTTCAAAGGGCAATTCTTCTCCTTTTTTCTTTTTTTCTTCGTTGAGTTCATCCTGAATTTTCTTTGCGGCACGGCGGATGCGTTCTTTGGCAATATCGGCAATGGTTTTGTAGCCAGCTTTGTAAGCTTCGCTATCGGGTGCTGTAGGTTCGGGTAGTTGTACAAGGATAAACTTGCGATTGCCGCCGTCTTCTTTGTTGAGTTCCATCACAGCATGGGCTGTGGTGCCAGAGCCAGCGAAAAAGTCGAGGATGATGTCGGAAGAGGAAGTGGAATAATAAATAATTTTCTTTATGAATAAAGTAGGTTTCGGATTCTGAAAAAAATCTGCTTTTAATAATTCTCTTAATTCAGTAGTCCCTACCTGATTCATATAAAAATTTTCAGAAAAAACTAGTGTGTTAACGGGATTCTTATTTGTTTGAAGTTCATTTTTATATCTTTTAAAGATAAATCCTCTCTCATGTTCAGAATGTTGTTCTTTAAATTTAATTTTTCCAATCTCTAAGTACTTTTCAAATGTTTTCTTTGAAAAAGCCCAATATCTACCTTTTGGGGGATAGTCAACTTTTCCTGTATATGGATTTATTATGGGATAATATAAGTTTTTACCTCCACTTTTTGCGCTTGGATCTGCATTCGTCCAATCGCCATTTGGATCATTATCGGGATTATTATATGAATCAAATGATTTTATTTCACCTTTTAGAAAAATATTGTCTTTATTCTTAGAATAACAAATTAAACTTTCATGTTGTATATTTATTCCTGTACTTTTATCACCAGTCATTGATTTTGTTTTTCTTATAAACTCCGCCACAAAATTCTCTTCTCCAAAAATCTCGTCCATCATCAGGCGCAGGTTGTGAACTTCGTTGTCGTCTATGCTTACGAAAATAACGCCATCATCACGCAATAGGTTGCGGGCAAGAAAGAGTCGGGGGTACATCATATTGAGCCAGCTGGAATGGTATTGTCCGTTTTCTTTTGTATTACGGAAAAGCCCCGCACGAGTGGTATTGCCGTTTTCGTCCACATCGCCAACTTTTCTTCTGTACTCAGCAAGGGTTTCGGAGTAGTCGTCTTTGTAGATAAAGTCGTTGCCGGTGTTGTATGGCGGGTCTATGTAAATCATCTTGATTTTGCCAAAGTATGATTTTTGCAAAATTTTCAGCACTTCCAGATTATCGCCTTCTATGAAAAGATTTTCTGTTTCGTCAAAGTTTACGCTTTCTTCACGGCAGGGTTTGAGTGTTTGGTAGGTGGGTGCTTGCAATAGACGAAAAGCATCGGTTTTGCCAGCCCAGTTCAGATGATAGCGTTCGTTGCGAAACTCAATATTATCTTCTAAAAACACTTTGAGTTTTTCCCAATCGATTTTTTCTTCGGTAAAACAATTAGGAATAAGTTCTTTGAGTTTTTTCAATATGTCTTGTTTGATGTCTAAACTTTGTCCGTCCATAGGGTTACTCCGTTTTATTTAAATTTATTAAAATAATTATCAATTTCTTCTCTAAGAAAAATGCCAGATTCTTCAAAACAATTGAGTAAGTTTTCATAAGTTCTTTGTCCTCCCAAAAAATCCCAGAACTCTTTACCTACCAGAAGTTCATGTTTATCATCCAGCATTCCTTTAATTGTCCATCTTTGATAAGGTTCGGGTTCATAAGGATTATAGGGTATTGCAATCAGAGAATTAATTTTCTCATCGGAATTGTTTGTTAAAACAATAGCGACCCATTCAAGAAGAGTGCGTTTGAAGTCTTTGAAATTGCTGATGTTAGGTTTTACAGTTTTTAAATCAATAAGATATTTTTCTCCATTAAAAGTTTCTATGTATAAATCCACTTTTACAGTTTTTAATTTATTCAATTTTCTTTTAACTATTGAATCTCTTATTAATTTTATTTCATTTATTTTATCAGGGGTTGTGTTTCCTGTTGATAAATCGTTCATTATTTTTTGAATTGTTTTCTGAGCATTTTCACAAATAAAACCACCAATTTGAAATTGTTTTTTTACTATTTTAAAATTATTCTCTGCAATGATTAAGGCTACTGGTTCAAAAATAGAGGTACCAAAAGTAGTATTAAGAGATTGAATGAAAGAATAAAGAACCATTTTATCTTTACCTAACAATCTAAAATGGAAAGGCATATTATTTGTTTCAGGTCTATAATTTTGAAGTTTTTTTCGAATAGTTTCAATTATAATATTTTTTATTACTTCGTAATTTATACCCATATTTACTTTTCCTTTAAGTGAAAAATTATTTCAGCATAAGCGCCTTTGTCTTTTTCTGTTCTGTTTAAAACAGGCCGTTTAAATTGATTAACAATTTTCATTCCAGATTTTTCAGCTATTATAGGATATAGATTATATTTATCGTTTGCTACTAAAAATATATTGTAGTTTTCTATTAAATACTTTTTACAATTGATTAAGACATTAGAAATTTCTTTGACATAAGAATCTCTTGCCTGTTTTCCCTGTCCTTTAAATAGTGGTCCTATTTCCAGATTATCTCTTCTTTCAAAATCAAATAAATCATAAGCATAAGCATGTTGTTCATGATAATTAATCATTCCCACATAAGGTGGTGAAGAAAATATACCTTTTATTTTTTGTTTTTTTACTAATTCTGCTAATTCAGGATTTTTATATTCCAATTCTTTTGATATATCTATAATTCTACTGTCGCCAGTAAGGCATATTTGATAGGTATTAGTTCTTATTTGATCGAACTGAGACAATCTTTTTAATGTATCATTGGCATAAGTGTTCCACCATTTAAGAATAGAAAATAATGGTTTACATATTTTTCCGTGTTTTGAGCAATAATAAGTAGTTATAACTGGCTCTTTTAAGGTGGCAAGATCTGAATGAGTAGTGGCTCTACAACTTCGTACTGTTCGACTTAAAATAATTTTAATAATATTTTTTGTATCTTCATTTTGTATTTTTTCAATTTCTTCTCTTGCAACTTCAATTTCATCTCTGATAGATTGTAAAAACCATTTTTCGATAAATTTTTCATTTTTATCCTGTTTTAATTTAATATTATATTTTTTTATAAGATCAAAATATATTTCTAAAAATATTTTTTCTTTTTCTCTTCCATAATTTTCTTCGTTTATTTCGCCAAGTCTTAATTTATACTTATATTCTGGAGATGGAAAATGTTTGCTGTTAAATTTATTTAGTAGATTAGTAAGTTCTTCATCAAAGTTTATAATATGCGAATTTTCAATAAATTGTTTTAGTTTTTTTGTTATTTTATCAATTTCGCATTTTATTTCTATTAAATTATACTTTTTAACCTTACAGTTGCTAATCAAAGTATTAAACTCTGATATATCGATACCTATGGCATGTATTCCTGATTCATTGGCTTGAACAAGAGTAGTACCACTTCCACAAAAAGGATCCAGTACTATATCTCCCTTTTTGAAAAATATTTCTTTTTTAAAATCATCAATATGATCATCTAAAAAATATTCAACCAATTGAGGAATAAATTTTCCTTTATAGGGATGTAATCTGTGTACATGTTTTGTTGTTTCTGCTTCTTTATATTGTTCAAAAGACAAAGCCCAGTTTAAATCATCACCTAATTTTTCTTTCCATAATAACTCCCTTTTACCTTTAAATGATTGGTAGTACTTAATTAAATCATTAACCGATACAAATATTTTTCCATTTTCTTCGTATTTTTTAATTCTTCCATATTGGATAAGATATGAAATATTTGATACCGTAACATTTTTTCTTGTGTATTCTGTTGCCCACTCACTTGCTTGTTGAAGAGTAAGTAAGTTTTGATTTAGTTGAATAATATTTAATCTTTGTCCGTGCATATACATTCCTCCTTTTATGTTTCATATCAAATCACTTACTCTTTTTACTACTTTGTATTCCACATCATCAAACACTTTATAATGTCTTGCCCCGCATTTGATTTTCATCTGTTCATCGGGATGAAGTTTTGAGATATCGATTTTATCGCCACCTGTATCTTTGGTTTCGGCTACAAAGTAAATTTTCTTTTCGTTTTTCAAAACTACTGCCCAATCGGGGTTGTAATAGCCAATAGGAGTGGGGATTTTGAACCAATTGGGAAGTTTGAAATAAAATTCCACATTTTCGCTTGTTTCGCAATCGCGTGCAAACTGACTTTCGACAGTTGAATCGAGTGGGATGTATTCTTCGTAGATGGTTTTTTCTTGGTTGTTTACTTTGAAAGTAAAATTATCCAGATAGGTTTCCAGTTCCTGCATTTCGAAGAGTCGCATTTCGTAGTATTGACCACCAATTTTCTCGTACTTGATGCCATCCACTAAAAGTTCGGCAAGAGTCCTTTTAATAACAGCCACACATTGATCAGAAAAATATTGTGGATTGGTAGAAAAATCGTTCCAGCGATTGGCTCCGTCAAGAATTTCTTTAATGGTATTTCTTGTAAGTTCTGTTTTTTGCTGAATGTATTCAATAATATCGGGCAATAGCCATAAATGTTCATTGCCATAATATTCCCGTCTTTCGCTCACTAACCATGTAT
>CALJNE010000084.1 GCA_937982115.1 uncultured Bacteroidales bacterium
TAATGAAAATCTCTTTTTCTTTTAAATTTATTGGTTGTGGATATAAAACTATATCCTTAATTATTCTATCCCTGTTTTCTATTTCTAATGTAAAAGTATATGTTGGCGTTGAAGTTGCACTCGGCATTAAAGTTGCACTTAGCGTTGAAGTTGCACTCAGCGTTAAAGTTGCACTTGGCATTAAAGTTGCACTTGGCATTAAAGTTGCACTCAGCGTTGAAGTTGCACTTGGCATTAAAGTTGCACTTAGCGTTGAAGTTGCACTTAGCGTTGAAGTTGCACTCAACGTCCAGGTATCAGTTGCAATAATAGTTGCTGTCCATGTATTAGTTAGTGTATATGTTTTTATCGGCGTATAAGTATTAGTAAAAGTCAAAACTGGTATGCCTGTCATTGTTTCTGTTTCTGTAAATATAATTGTTGATGTAAAAGTCGCAGTAAAGGTCATAGTCATAGTCGGACTATCTGTTATTGTATTTGTTTTTGTAAAAGTAAATGTATTTGTAAATGTGGGAGTAAAAGTGATTGTAAAAGTATTTGTATTTGTCCACGTTTCTGGCTGTGTCCCTGTTACTGTTTCTGTATGTGTTCGCGTTTGTGTAAAAGTAAAAGTCATAGTTTGCGTGTTTGTATAAGTATGTGTCACAGTTTTTGTAAATGTGTTTGTTATTGAACTAGTCGCTGTATTTGTTAATGTATTAGTTGACGTATAAGTATAAGTCAAAGTATTTGTTGTAGTATTTGTTAAAGTATTCGTTATTGTATTTGTTCTGGTATTTGTCAAAGTAAAAGTCATAGTATTAGAATATGTTGCAGTTATTGTGCTCGTGCTTGTAAAAGTATTTGTTATTGTGCTTGTGCTTGTATTTGTGTTCGTTCGTGTTACTGTATAAGTCCGTGAAGGTGTATATGTAATAGTAAAAGTCAGGGTTGGCGTAGGAGATAAACGTAATACCTGGATTGCATTTATTAACGGCCAATCAGCAGAACCTTGAGTTAAATTAACATTTAACTGCCCATCTAAAACACTTATGGTATAAACTTTATCTATTGCTGTCCAGTTAGCACCTGCTTCTCCTACTATGTCAAAATTTGATTGCATTAGATTTCCTTCTAATAAAATATTAAATCTTCTCTGACCTGATGAACTAAAATATGCTTCATTAAATTTTAATGTAACTTCATAGGTCCCATTCGGTATATCAAATGCATAATTTAACTCCGGCTGATTATTTGACCATCTTTCTGATTGATAAAGTGCATCATCCTGGGTATTTGCAACTGGTGTTGGTCTTATATTTGTAGCACCTGTTATTGTGTATCCCCAGCTCCCTGGTGTATATGCTTTATCTGCTGCCCAGGTAAAACCCGTAACTGATGATATATATTCACCATTGCCGCAATTTACTCTGATTGGAGAAAATGGTAAAGTAGCAGTAAAAGTCGGAGTAAAAGTTGCTGTAGGTGGTGTGCCTGTAACTGTATATGTAAAAGTTGCAGTAAAAGTACAGGTCGTATCAGTATTTAGTATTTCTATTGCGGAAATTTTTGGTGAATCAATTATGTTTGTGGTTGTAATATTTAAAATCCCATCAGTAACCTGAACATCAAAAATTCTTTCATAGGCAGTAAATTTTCCACCACTTACACCTATTATATCAAGCGCTGATATAACCTGATTGCCTTCTATGAAAACATTAAAACTTCTTTGACCAGTTGTATTCCAATAAATTTCAGCCCACATAAGACGCACTCTGTAATTGCCATTATTTAAAGTAAACCTGTATTCCAAATTAGAACCCCATCTGCCTGATTGATATAAAATATCATCCTCTGTGTTTGCAATCGGATTTGAAACTGTTGTTTCTGGTGAGCCATTTACATATCCCCAGCTGCCTGTTGTATATTGCTGATCAGCAAACCATGTCCTACCCTGTGAATCAACTGCTGATTGCCCTCCGCAATTAACCCTGATTAAAGATTGTGCACACGGATTCATTGTTGGCGTATTAGTTGGTGTATTTGTCGGAGTGCTTGTTGGCAAAGGTGTGCAGGTTGAAGAGCCACATAAATAAGGAATATTTTCATATGCAGGTTTTGCTGCCCATATAGTTGACCCTCGCATATAATAAAATGCACGCGGATTTGTAACATTTACTCTCCATGCTTCTGGTGTTCTGAACCAGTATTGAGCAGTATTCCATATCGTATTATATAAACTAAAACCAATATTATTTGCCTGAGTTATCATTCCATGATAAAGCATACCAGACACTACCCCCCATGATGTCCCAACCCAGCATTCCTGTGTTTGGGGGGTTGATGTATCTATTGTGCCGTTTGCATTCATCACATTTACAACCCCATGGCTGCCATTACCAAATTTATTAAAATTATAATCATATATTTTTTGAAAAGAAGATAACGCATGCGCATCAGAAACAATACCTGGTAAACCACATGCCTTGGCATACCACTGACCACATAATTGATCACTCATTATTCGTGTTGTATCAAAACTACCTGTATCAATCTTGTAGTACTGACCTGTCCATAATTGGTTTTCAAAATTCGGCTGGGCAAGATCATACCAGGACTGATAAGCATACGCAGCAGCAGTATCTCCTTTAGCATAAGCCATCTCTTTTGCCGCAAGGCATGCTGCCAAAAAAAGCCCTCCACAATACGCTGTATCACCTGTTAAATCCATATCATCATATGTCTGGTCAATCCCATTTGAATCAGGTAATCCATCGCCATCTGCATCCTGACTTTTTACTTTATTCATTGCTTTTTTAACCGGCTCCCAGCAATAATTTAAAAATGCAGAATCTGTCCTACCAGTCAAATGCCAATCCCTGTAAACCATTAAAACAAGTTTTGAATTTAAATCTTTCCAGTTTGTAGAATCCCTGTAAACATAAGCATTCCATTTTGTAAACAATGTGTTTCTGTCTCCAAAATCATGTGCTGTTGTGTTTAAATAAGGTGGCCGGTCTGAACGGGTATGATAAACACTGTCAGCAAATTGTTTAACACATTGTTTATCAATTTCTGGCCAGTTTAAAAATAATGCCCATGAACCATAAAATCTGACATCCGATGTCCCATAAAAATCATATATGTATGATTCCAGATGTGAAAACATGTCTTCATTTGCATCATCTGCCTGTCCTGATGCAGCTCCTGCTTCCCAGTATGTTCCACCCGTAAAATAAATATATAGTTCATTAAAAAGCATTTGTTTGAAAAAATCAGGCATATAATTATTTGAAATAACACTTGCCTGCCAGTTATCAATCTGAGTTTCCCAGTTTGAATGATTTAAAAGTGCTTCTGTTACAATTCCCCACGCATTCCTTCCGGTTCTGCCAAAATATCTTGTATACCTTTTCCACCATTTATTTCCAGACCCAACCTGGGCAATCGGTATATCCCAGGCAAGTATAATCGGAACCCTTTTTGTTTCACCGGGTGCTAAAGTTATTTTAAATGCAATTGCTCCTGTTGTATGTGTCCCTCCTGTATTTGAAAGTAATCCATCTGAATAAAAATCAGACTCAATTGTTAAAAGAGAAGATGCTGACATACCTGTAACAGTTACTCCATTACCTGATATACTTCCTAAAGCAAATTCCCCTTCTGTTTCAAGTGTTGGCGCACCTGTTCCTGAACGATGTAAAACAATACCCCTGTAATTCCCCGACGTTGCCACAGTTGCCGATACACCGGAAAAATTATTCTGCCATGTAAGCATTATAGCAGCGTCATAAGTTTCACTCGTCGGATTTGAAATTTGCCATTCATATATACCAACAGGATAACTTACCCTTTGGTAATCATTTGGTATAATTGGAGAAAATTGTGTTACTTTAGCTTTTAAATTAAACTGACTACCATAATAATCAACCCAGGCAAATGGAAAAAGCGCATAGTATTTTGCCTGATTACTACCTAATGTCGCTGCATCTAATTTTTTTGTGCTTGCAGAACCTGATGCTGGTTTTTGATAAAAATAAAACCTCGCATAAGTATCATCTGTCCTGAAACTGCCATCATCATTTCCTGTGCCTATAAGTAACCTGTCTTTATAAAATATGCCATCATATTTCCATGTTATCGTGCCAGCACCAAAACCACCAATAGGGCATCCATCTTTATAACCTGTTGCTGCTATATCCCTACTCCACGCAACAGATGGAATTTCAGAAGATGAAAATAACAAATTTATCAAAACGGTTAAATAAATTTTTATTATTAAAAGTTTTTTTAACATAAACCTTTTTATTTACCCTATTAATTCATAATTAAAAATCTTTCAATTTTTGATTTAATTTCTTTTTCATCTAACGTTTTAATTATAATTATGTAATAATAAATTCCTTTGGCAAGCCCATTTAGTTTTAAAGGGTTAATTTTTATTGCATTATTACCAGACAAATAATTTTCTTCTAAACTAAATTCTTTTATTTTTCTGAAAGCAATAGTATAAAGATAAAAGTTAAATTTTTTAAAATTTTTCCCAAAATAAAAACTTATATAAATATCAGAACCAGAATTTAAAAAATATGGATTTGGATAAATTTTTACATCTGTTATTTTATCTTCTTTATCTTCTGTAAATATTTGAGTTGGTGTTAAAGTTGGCGTAATTATGATAACTACGGTTGTCGTAAATGTGGATGTAAATGATTGCGTTTGAGTTGGTGTAAAAGATGCAATTGTTTGCTGTGTATTTGTAGATGTAGGAGTAAAACTTATAGTATTTGTCCCGGTAAAAGTTCTTGTTGGCGTTTCTGTTAAACTTACTGTGAATGTAGCAGTAACTGAATGCGTATATGTATAAGACGGAAAAGGTGTCTGTGTCTCTGTAAAAGTATCAGTTGCCGTATAAGTAAATGTCCATGTCTGTGGTTGACTCCCTGTTACGGTCCGGGTTGGAGTAAAAGTATCTGATGGCAAATGTGATTCTGTAAAAGTCAATGTCACTGTAAATGAAAAAGTATTTGTATATGTATGTGTTAAAGTTAAAGTAAAAGTATTTGTCATAGTAAAAGACGGCGTATATGTCCTTGTTTCAGTTGATGTAAATGAATTTGTTGGCAAAGGTGAATTTGTATTAGTAGGTGTGTTGGTTATAATACCTGTCTGTGTCATTGTAATTGTATTTGTTCTTGTATTAGTTGGTGTATATGTTAGTGTAGGTGTGCCTGTAAAACTCAAAGTTAAAGTGTTTGTTGGTGTATTTGTGTTTATTCCGCAATTGTTTAAAACAACATCCCCAAATGCACTTGTATTCTGCCAGTTATTATTTGTTCCATTCCACATTAAAACTCCTTCCCTTGTTCCACCATTCTGATCATAATTTACTCCAACATCAAAACCATATATGGCTCCTTCTGATGGAGTAACACCAAGGTCATTCCATGTTAATTTAAATTCAGCTGTCCAACCGCCTGATCTTATTGCAAAAGCAGCAGAACTCGTTGATAATTTATTATTTTGTTCTCTCAATGCAGGATCATTATATCTTAAAGAAAACTGAAAATCATCTGCCTGATAAGTTGTTGAATGATTATTGTTCATATCCAAATAAACTTCAACAGAGTCATCTTGATACCAGGTTGTTCCTGAATCATTGTATAAAGCGCTATCTGTAATATCAATACCTACATAGAGTGCTTGTGAATCCCATCTGACTTTAAACTTAGCAGAAACTGGTGCAGGTGACGTTCCTTCTACAACCCGTGTCACATTTAACCATGTCCCTTCCTGCCATGCTGCATCATTTAAATTTCCGTCTATTATAATTTCGCTTATGCATTCTGCATACACCATACCTGGTATTGGTGTTTGAGTAAAAGTAGGAGTATAGGTATGAGTAGGCGTTAAAGGATTCCAAGTATTAGTTGGTGTTGGCGTTTCAGGCGGATAAATAAAACCTGCCAGAGCATAAATCAATGCTCCCTGCCAGTTTATTGCAATTTCATTTGTCTGATAACTTGCCTGCTGGTCAACCCAGCCAGTTGCATTAAAACCACCGCCAACCAAATACCCAGGCCATGGATCAACTATACCATCTGCACCAGAACGTCTGTCATGTGGATACATAGGTGGTCTATAACCTAATCCAGTTACATACGAACGGCAATAATAGTTTCTGCCAAATAAATGGTGAATGGCATCTAGCGCAGTATTTATATAATTTGCATTAGGCGAAATCATATTTGCTATTTGTAATAAAATTGTTTGTCTTGCAACTGTTCCATTGCATCCCCAATAATATGTATTACCAAGTGGCCTGCCATATCTATTGTTATTTCTTGTATTTACAATTGTATTTGCATCTGCAATTAAATCATTTCTTATATCATCAACTATTGCTGAATTTTTCCCTGTTCTTGTGCATAACAGATATGAAAACATTCCGAGATTTTTCACATTGCTCCAATCCCAGTCAGCATCTGTTTTATCAGAGTAATTATTAGCTCTTGTTTCAAAATCCGAAAGAGCAATTGAATCGCCTGTTGTAACCCACATTTCAGCTGCTGCCCATAAACGGTCATCAGGATCAGATGTTCCATAATCACCTGTTGAGAATCCATCATTCTTTATATCTGTTGCTGGATTATAATCAGCTGTATTTGCCCGCAACCAGTTATAGCTTGTCCAAGCAGCTGAGAGGCACTGATTAGCAAAAGTTGAATCATAAGGTGCAAAGTTTCTTGCTGCCATAGCAAGCATCGCTACATAATCAGCAGTTGCTGCTGTCCCATACCTTGTGAAATATCTATTTGCTGTTTCCTGCTCAGGCATTTCAAAAGCATCAAAATTATAAGCACTTAATTTATGTGAAACTCTTCCTGAACCATCCGGATAAACCATTTTTAAAATCCAGTCAATTTCCCATTTCATTTCTTTTAAAAAATCAGGATAACCAGGTGCAGTATTCGGTATGTTAAGTGGTATAGAATTTATTTTTTCACTAAAATGTTCCCATGCCAGAAACATCATTCCTACTGTTATACCTGCATTAACTGTATATTTATTATAATCTCCTGCATCATGCCATCCACCTTTGCCATCCCTTATTGTATGTGAAGGCGGGTTTACATAATCCTGATATGCATCATTTAAATGACACGCAGCATGTGTATAATGATTTCCATTATGCCAGCCATCAACCGCTGTGCCACATCGCCATAAATACATAGCCCTCATTGCCGTGTAATAAGGGAAATTAAAAACATCTTTGGCAATTGTAAAATCATGAGATTGACCAACACCTGGAACATCCAAATAAAAAGTTCCTTCTTCAGTTAACAAAGTAAAATCAGCAATATATAAATTTGTTTCTGATGTATCTGCCTGGGTAAAAGGACCTGTCACTGTTCCTGAATATGCTGTTGAATCATCTGATTTTCTCTTCACAGTAAAAGAAGAACATGTAGCTGCAATTGTTGCTTTTTTTTCTTTATCAGGCAAAAAACCAATGGAAGTTAAACGTATTCTTTCATCCAATGCAGAAAAAGAATAGTTATAAAAAATAATAAATAATATATAAAATAACGCTTTTTTTTGCATAATTTACTCCACAACAATTAGTTTCTTAAAGCGTCTTATTATTTAGACAAAAATAAATAGTTAAAGTTTTCTTTTTTTTTAACGATTAAATAAAAATTAACAGAAAATCGTTAATTTCATAAAAAACACAAAAAAATATCAATAAACAAAATAAATTTTTAAATTAAATTATAAATCAGAAATAAAAGTAATACATTTAACAAAATTTTGTTTTTCCGTAAAAACACATTTTCTAATGCGTTTTTACGGATTTTTATTCTTCTTTAAATTCAATTGAATTTATAATATTATTAAGGAATTTTTGGCATTCTTCATTATCATCCCCGACAAAATATAAAAAAGCTATTATATTATCAGATACTTTTTTATTATTAATACCAATATAAAATGCTTCTTTTATAAATTCAGGTTCTTTATCTGTTGATAAAAATTCTATTACCATATTCATTTCAATATTTTCTTTTGTTTTAAATCCGATTGTAAAAGTCATATTCATACCAAAAAAATTAAAAAATGCATCATATAATTCATCAATATTATTAATTATCTCGGCAAAAATAAATCGCAATTCCTCAGGAGTATATCTATGATAATATTCATCATCAATTTCTGCCAGTTCATAATCAAGATTGTGTTCATCAGCTTCAAGTTTTATTTTTCCTTCAATATTTTGTTCTTCTATCATTAAAAAATTTTTAATTTCATCTATTCCCTTCATATCATTATGTATAATTACTTCTCTTAAATCTTCCAGTTCAAAACAGGTTGAAAAATTTCTTTCTATATATTCAGTTGATAAAAACTGATAAATAAAATCGGGTATAAGTGTGGAAAAAGGTAATTTAAAATTAAGTTCCCGCATTATTTTTTAGCTCCATTTTTAAAAATGCTTCTACAAATAAATCAAGATCTCCGTCCATTACTTTATCAACATCGTATCGTTCCACATCTGTTCTTAAATCTTTTATCATTTTATAGGGATGAAAAACATATGACCTTATCTGGTTTCCCCAACCAATTGATTTCTTTTCTCCTGCAATTTTATTTAATTCTTCTTTTTTTTGCATCTCAGTTAATGCAAAAATTTTTGCTTTTAAAATCTTCATTGCAGTTTCTCTGTTTTTTATCTGAGAACGCTCTTTCTGACAGGCAACAACAATACCTGTTGGTATATGGGTAATTCTTATCGCTGATTCTGTTTTGTTAACATACTGCCCGCCTGCACCTGATGCCCTGTATGTATCTATTTTAAGGTCATCAGGTTTTATTTCTATTTTTATTTCATCTTCTATTTCCGGAATTGCTTCAACAGAAGCAAAGGATGTATGCCGTCTTTTATTTGCATCAAAAGGAGAAATTCTGACTAATCTGTGCACCCCTTTTTCAGCCCTGAAATTACCATAGGCATATTCACCTTCTACTTCAACAGTCACACTTTTAATTCCTGCTTCTTCCCCTGGTAATATATCAGTCACACTTGCTTTAAATCCTTTTTTTTCAATCCACATAAGATACATACGTAAAAGCATCTGAACCCAATCACATGCTTCTGTCCCGCCTGCTCCTGAATGAATTGTTACAATTGCATTGTTCCTGTCATAAGGGCCAGAAAACATCAAGTTCATTTCCAGTTTTAAAATTTCTTTTTGAAGGTTGTTTATATTAAAAATGAGTTCTTTTTCCAGTTTTTCATCACTTTCTTCTGATAACAATTGAAAAAGCACTTCTGCATCTTCAATTTCTTTTTTTAATTTATTATATTTTTCAATATCAGAAGTTATATATTTTAATTGTGTCTGGATTTCTTTTGCTTTTTGCTGATCATTCCAGAAGTCAGGAGCACTTATCAGTTTTTCAAGTTGCTCCCGTTTTATAATTTTATTTTCTACGTCAAAGATACACCTTTAAATGATTAACTTTATCTTTTAAATCTGATATGTTTTCTTTTATCTGTTTGTTTTCCATAAAAACTACTCCTTTTTTAATTTTACGAAATAATATAATAAACAATAAATAAATTCAAGGATAAAAATAACACCAAAAAAGCGTAAGAAAAAGAATTTTTAAAAAAAATAAAATATTTTTATCGTTCCGTAAAAAAGCATTTTATAATGCGTTTTTACGGTAATTTATATCTTATTTATTTATAAACACCTTGATCTGATAATAATTTATGTGTTTTTTCAATTTCCTGTAAGAGATCATAATTATCTATTTTAGCACCTGAAAGATAGAGTTTGTATTTTGCTCTTGTTGCACCTACATAAAATATGGCTCTGCGTTCAGCTTCGCTTTTTATCCTCGTTGATTTATCCAATTCTATATCAGGTGATAAATCATGTAATCCTGCAAAAAATACAACCCCTGCATCATAACCCTTGGCACTATGAACTGTTGATATAGTTAGTACATTTTTTTCAAAAATATAAGAACTTTTTTCTTCTTTAACATATGTTCGTTTAATCTTGGAAATGCCTTTTATTGTTTCTTTTATTTTTTCAGTTATTCTATCACAATATTTTCTCATACAGGATATTATCAGAATATCTTCTGGTAAAACCTGTTCTTTCTCTATTAAAATTTTCACACTTTCTGCAACCCAAATAATTTCTTCATCAATACTACTGAATGTTTTAAGCACAGGGGCAGGACCTTCCCTTTCAGCGAATTTTACCAGTATCCACCCGCCTTTTTCTTCAACAAGTCCCAAATTTTTTAAATAATTATAATCTGCAAAAACACTTGTATTAACCCTGACATTATCCGGGGCACAAGAACCTAACAATACATTATATGCCAGATTAATAATCTGCTTTGTATTTCTAAAACAATCTTTCATTACACGTGACCTGTCAGGTGTAATATTTATTCCAATATTAGACCAATTAGGTCTTTTCCTTCCATAAACATTCTGTGCATCATCATAAAAAATTATTATGTTTTGTTCTCCGGCACTGGAAGATTTTAATAAATCTTTTAAAAGTATATATTCATCTTCTGATAAATCCTGCCCTTCATCTATAAATATAGTATCAAATTTTGTAACCTTATCCCAATTAATACTATTATTCTTATATTTTTCCCACTCTTCTGATAAAAATTGGCTTCTATCATTTGGATCCCCAATTTCCCATATATTTTTATTTATTATCCCTTCCTTTACAAGAGTTTTTTTTAAAAAACTATCAAAATTACCTATACAAACAGAGTCGTCCCATTTAAAATCTTTGCCTGTCTGGCTTTTATACGATAATTCTATTTTTTCTTTTAAAAGCGGAACGAGAGTTTTGTTATAACATATCACTGCTATTTTTATGTCTTTATTATCTATTCCTTCTTCAAAATCAAATTCTGATTGTTTTCCCTGTCTTTTTAGTTGATTAATATATTTAGCAATAATATTTGCCAGAACAACCGTTTTTCCGCTGCCAGCCACTCCCCTTATCAATCTTGGTTTTCCATCAACGCTTAAATCTGACAGTTCCTGCTGTTCTTTTGATAAATATTTATCCATAAGTTCCAATTCATCTATATAATATCCTAAAGACATTTGCTCAACTTTCCTGTATTCGCGCTCCTTATAAAGCACAGCGCTATCTCCGAATACAGCTTTTACTCTTTCTATAGATTCTATTTCAATCGGGATTGTTTCATCACGGTTTTCACCATGCCTTATTTTTTTATTGGTTAATTTTATTTTTAACCATCTGATATCAGCAAAATCTTCTCTGAATAATACATCATCTTTAGAAATACAATCCTTTCCAAATCTTCTGACAAATTCATCCTTTAAAATATTTGGGAAAGCAACCATGTTTACAAAACATGGCATTTTAAATTTACTAAATCTCCTTTTAAATTCATTTTGTGCAGCAAACATAGCATCCCTTGCTTGTGCCCATGGCGATATTTCCCTGACCATCCCACTATCATAAACATGTAACTTTGTCCCTGCTATAATTCTTTTAATGCAATCAATTAAATATCCTTTAACTTCTATTACAACAACTCCTGTATCAGGATCACATAAAATAATATCTGCTGGTCTATATGTTCTTTTTGGAATATTTGCTTCAACATATATAAAACCATCTGGTTTATCACCAAATGCTTTTATAATACCAATTAATACCTCTGCATGTGCATCATTTGGTAATTCTTTTAAACCAAGTATTTCCTTTTTTGAACTTTGTTTTGCCTGAATTAACTTTTCCTGCACACTTTTTGATAATGCCACATTATCTCCTGTATAACCAGAAAATCGCATTTAAAATTTCTATTTTCAGAAAAAAACACAAAAATAATATATTTTTAAAAAAATAAAATATTTAAAACACCACTAAATCTTTATTTTAAATAAAAAAATTTTGTTTTTCCATAAAAACTCATTAGAACACGCATTTTTACGGTATAAAATATTTATATGTTTTAACATTATAATATAATATTAATGATATATTGTCAAATGAGAGTGTAGGCAAAAAATATGTCGGAAAAACATTTTTTATAAAACATTTTTACTGCCGTAATTTAGTAAACGCACTAAATTTTTAAAAAATATTTCAATAAGCCAAGCCAGAATAATTTCTATTCCTAGAATTAATACAAACAAAATTCTTCTGAATAATTTAGTTTTCCATATTAAAAATCTTTCATATCTTTCTAAATTTTTCCGGGCATTATCCAATGCTTCTTTATTAGTAAAATACATATCAACTAATTCTTTATAAATACCTTCTAATAATGCTTTAATTTCAGAATTTTTACATTTTTTGATTTGTTCTTTAAGTTCTTCCATGGCAACTTCAGAGACATAAGAATATGTTCCTATTTTTTGTTTTGTAAAAGCAAGAATAAATGGTCGTATATTTTGAACATCTCTCATTTTAACTGCTTCATGAACAAAATTTCTATGTATTTCTGCTGCAAATTTAAATTTTTCATGATATATTGCCCGATTTATTCCATAGAAAAAGAAAATGCTCTTTGTTCCTGACTCATAGCGTTTCCATATATTTTATTCACATAAGGTTCAACTCAATTTTTTTACCATATCATCAGCAAGTTTATAAATGCTTTTCCACGACATAATAGCATGAATACCATTAAACTTTTCTCTTATTATATGGTCAAGTTCAGTTTGATATTTCATAAAGTTATTCTTAAATTGCAGCCATTTGCAAAAACATTAAAAAAAGTGTTTTAACGGAAAAATAAATTTTTTTATTATTTTTATTTAATTAATTTTTATTTTTATAATGCATTACTTTTATTCCCAATTTTTATCAGATGTTATTTTAAATTTATTATTTCTTTGAAAATCGCAATTTTCTAATAATGAGATTTTCAGTTAGTTCTAAAAATTTTATTATATTTTTTATCTTTTACATTGCAATTTTTTTAAATTTCAGGTTTATAACATTTTTTTAAAACTCAATTAAATAAATTAATTCTTCATCTATTTTTTCTAAATCTAATAATACTTTTGCTTTTCTTGGTGTTCCATTTGCATTTCTAAAATCTGTCTGAAATGAACCACAATTTATCAATATATTATCAGTTAATCTTATAAAAGAAATTTGTTTTAAATTAAACGATGTTTTTCTCAATCTAGACCAAGCTCCCCTTTTTATTCTTTCCATGGAATACTTTGATAATCCACCCTTTAATTCCTCATGCCATTTTTGAAAAGTTCTGTTTTCATCGTTGTATAAAACTTCTCCAAGAGCAAGAATCAATCCTATTTCGCCATAATCTTTTATTCCCATTGAAATTGCCTCACTGTCATTAACTATGATCTGATGACTGCTCGTGTTCATAGCATGGGTTTTAAAATCCAATGGAATATCTTTGAAACCATCAAATTTCACATTTGCATATTTCGGACCAGGTATTTGAATAATTTCTGATAAATATTTTTCGCATAAAAATTGAAAGTAAAAGCCTATCCATTCCATTTGTTTCCAATGGACAAAATTGGCATTTTTCATGTCCATAATTGATTTTCTGCCATCCCACTTTTTAGGAATTTATTTTAATTTTTCCCCTATATGTTTAGAAATCTCCAAAAATTTCATTTATAACCCTTCATACTAAATAAATCAAATTCTGATTTTGTTTTATTATTACTTGTTTCATTTTTTATTCTATAAACACCTTTATCTAATCTTTTTTTAGCGAATTCATAATATTCCTTTACAATTTCAAAACCAATATATTTTCTATTTAGCATCTTACTTACAACAGCAACCTGTCCAGAACCTAAAAATGGATCTAAAATAATATCTCCTTCTTCGCTGCAATATTGCAAGATTTTCCTAATTAATTCAGCTGGCAATTTTGTTGGTGTTTTTTTGTCTCCATTCCAGTATTCCCTTTTTATATACCAGACATCTTCCTTATCTTGGTAATGTAAGCTACCTCCTGTTTCTTTTTTTTCTCCTTTGCCAAAACGTGCATATGGGAAAAATTTTCTTTTCTTTTCATTTTTGCATACGTATAAACAATGATAATGCGAAGTAACAAATTTTTTTTGAGTTACTACACCGAATTGATATTTCCATATAATATGATTAACTGTTATAAATCCTATTTCATCAATTGCATTAAGAATATCTTTAAGATTATTCCATCCTGAAAAAACAAACATACTTCCGGATTCTTTTAATAAATTATAGACCTGACGCATCCATTTAAAAGTAAATTCAAAATATTTTTCTTTAGGAATTTCATGATAGCCTTCTAATACATTTCCCTGACTGCGGTTATAATTGCTACGTTTTGCTTTAAAATCTATAGCAAAAGGAGGATCTGTGATAACTAAGTCAATACAGTTATCCGGGAGTTGTTTCATTCCTTCCAAACAATCCATATTATAAATTTCATTAAAAGATAGTTTTGAATATTTTATTAATGCTATATTTTCTTTTAGCAAATGAATTTTTTCTTTTTTTTTATTATATTTATTTTCTTTATTCATTTTTAAATTTATTAAAAACTCCCCTTATTTTATTAATTATTTAAATATTTTTAATTGATTTTAATGTCTTTAATGCCGAATTTAAAAAATATTATACTTTAAATATATCAAATTTTGATATCTTTCCTCAATCATTTTTATCACACATATAAATTTATGTCAATTGTTAATTCATCCCTGAAAAACGCATTAGCGTTTTTCAAGGGGAAATAGAAAATATAAAATTAAAATTATATTTATTTTTAAAATTAAAAAAAGTAATGTATTATAAAATAAAAATCATTAAATTCATAGGATCTCAATATTTTGAGCCCTTACATATCAACAATCCCGATGAAATTGTAGCCGCGAAATTTTATGGTTGCGCTGGTTTTTTAAAACTTTTTTTCTCCCATTTTGAAAAAAATAGGGACTAAGGTGGATTTTTTTCTTCCTCTTTTTTTCCCTCACACTTTGTAAAAGGGGGATTAAGGGGATTTTTTCTTCTTTCTTTTTCTCCCACTTTGCAAAATGTGGACTAAGGGGGATTTACATCTTCCTCTTTAAATCTCCCCTAACCCCTCTTTATTAAAGATGGGGATTTGTTTTTTTTTTCCTAACCTTAAATTACACCATGATGACTTTTGTAAAAATTTATTAGTCGCAATCCAATTTAAGCTTGGAAGTCATTCTGACTTTGAATGAACAAAATTTTGTTAATTTATATGATTTTGCTGTGTCGCAATCCAATTTAAGCTTGGAAGTCATTCTGACGGTTCCATAGTTAAAGCAAAATACTACGGAATCAGGAGTGTGTCGCAATCCAATTTAAGCTTGGAAGTCATTCTGACGGATA
>CALJNE010000085.1 GCA_937982115.1 uncultured Bacteroidales bacterium
GATTTTTTAAGTTTGCGATAGAATTCATAATAACTAATAATTTTAAGTTATCACGCAAACAGTTATAGATTTTTCGCAGTATCATTCGGAAAAGATAGATATACGCAACAGCTTTTCCGATATGCGTAAAGAATTATGTTATATGTAATTGGCGGGCAAATTTTAAATAAATAGGAGGACAAAAAAATGGCAAGAAAAGTATTTTATAGTTTTTACTACAAAGAAGATAACTGGAGAGCATCCCAAGTTAGAAATATGGGAGTTATTGAAGGCAACCAACCTGTTTCAGATAATGATTGGGAACAAATTAAAAAAGGCGGAGATGAAGCCATAAAAAGATGGATTAATCAACAACTTAATGGTAGGTCATGTACTATAGTTTTAATTGGAACAAATACAGCAGGAAGAAAATGGATAAAATATGAAATTGAAAAATCTTGGAATGATAAGAAGGGATTGCTAGGTATATACATTCACAATTTAAAAGATGCAGATGGTAATCAATCAAAAAAAGGTAGAAACCCTTTTGATGATTTTACGCTAAACGGCAAAGCGCTATCTCAAGTAGTTAAGACTTACGATCCACCCTATTCTGATAGCAAAAAAGTTTATGAATATATACAAAACAATATAGCATCATGGGTTGAAGAAGCCATAAGTATTCGTAATAATTATTGAGAGAATAAGAATATGGAAGAAAAAAAAACTGATATCAATTCTCAGGCTGTTCAATCACATTTAAACATTACACAGTCTGTGATACAGCGAATGGCAATGAATAGCTCTTCATGCAAAGCGTGGTGTATAACAGTAGTTTCAGCAATTTTGGTTATTGTAGCAGATAAAGGGAAATCTCAATATGCTTACATTGCAATAATACCGAATATTCTTTTTTTGGTTTTAGATACTTATTATTTAGCCTTGGAAAAAATGTTTCGCATTTTATATAACGATTTTATAAAAAAATTACATGAAAATGTGATTGACTCTTCCGATTTATTTGTAGTTATTCCAAAAGGAAACTTGATAAAAATGTTTTTTAAGTCTATTATATCATTTTCTGTTTGGCCATTCTACTTAACGCTTTTAATTATGATATTATTAGCAAAAGAAATTATACTTTGAAAGAATTTGATTGAGAAGAATAACACGCCAACAACATATAACAGTGGCTTTACGCCATTAAAACGGCACTTAGCCGCGAAACGTTGTAGGAAATGCTAAAAGGACCTACACATAAAATATTAGACGATAATTTTAATGACATTAGAACTATGCAGACAAATATATTCGGTGAAATAGAAACTTACGGACTGGCAATTGAGCAAGCAGCGAAAATTGCTAATGTTTCAACTGCGACTATTCGCAATTGGATTAAGACGGGTTACTTAATTCAGTCTAGAAAAGGGGTTATTTCTTTAGAATCCTTTAAAAAATTTATATCAGAAGTTGCCGGTAAGGAAAAATTGAATGCAAGAGCAAATAAGTTATTCAAAGATGAACATGATCATCAAGAAGTTTCTAACAACATAGGTTTTCTATTAGAAAACTACAAAGGAGAAAAAATAGGTATCCAATATGTAAACTCACTTTCAGATTCATATAGAAACCAAGAAGGAGTATATTATACCCCTTCTTGGATCATAAAAGATATGTTTAAAAACATAAAAATCAATCCTGATTTTAAGTTCTTAGACCCTTGTTGTGGTTCGGGCAATTTTATCATCGAAGCTATCAGGCAAGGTGTTGCGCCTGAAAATGTTTATGGTTTTGATACGGATGAAAACGCAGTTCTAATTACTAAACAGCGAATAAAAGATGAGTTTGGTTTTAATACAGATAATATAAAAGTTGGTGATTTTCTGAAAGAAGCGTATAAATTGAAAGAGAATAACCTTTTATACGACCTTGTTTTTACCAACCCACCCTGGGGAAAGAAAATTGAAAATTCTGAAAAGAAAAGATATGCCACATTATACGGATGTGGAGATAGTTTAGACACGACCTCTTTGTTTTTGGGAGCAAGTCTATCCATTTTAAAACCTAATGGGTTCTTAGGTTTTTTAATTCAAGAGGCTTTTTTCAATATTACCACTTTTGAAGACATCAGAAAAAAAGTGTTGTCGAAAAGAATTTTACGTTTTGTGGATTATGGTAAGGCATTCAAAGGTTTAGTAACCAAGGCACAAGCTGTTATGATTGAGAATAAGCCCTCCGACCCACTAGATATTATTGAATGTTCTAATGAAAATAAGGTATTCAGTAGAACATTGCAGTCCTTTGCAGAAAACCCTAAACACATTTTCAACTTTTGGACAAATGAATCTGAAGCGGAAGTTATAAAGCAACTATATTCAATAAAACACATAACGTTAAAAGATAGAGCAAAATGGGCATTGGGAATTGTAACTGGTAATAATAATAGATTTTGTAGCAAATTTCCGAAAAAAGGATATGTCCCTGTTTACCGAGGTTCAGATATAACAAAAACAAGACTAAAGGAACCGAGCCTATTCATTTTGAATGATTTTTCAAAATTTCAACAGGTAGCACCTTTGGAAATGTATCATTCAAAAGAAAAACTTATTTATAAGTTTATCTCATCTGACTTGTGTTTTTATTGTGATACAGAACAAAGATATATTCTAAACAGTGCAAATTTACTTATACCATTTGATATCGGAATAACTAATCAGGAATTAACAATGCTGTTAAACAGTGAAATAATGAGCTGGCTATTCAAAAAGTTATTTTCAACTCATAAGATTCTTAGGAGCGATCTTGAATTGCTACCAATCCACTTTGATTATTTCTCAAACAATAAAGAATTTACTGAAACCAACTACTTAAACTATTTACAAATAGTGAAAACAAAAGATGGAACTTACAGAGTAAGAAAATAAAATATATGGAAATATTAACAAAACAACTTGACGAGCTAATTAAACGACTTGAAAACTCTAAAACATTCAAAGACGATTTAGAACATCTTCGATCTGTTTATCCTTTCAATAAGTACGAATATATCATCTCGACACTCTTTGCTCACGGCAAAATTAGCCTTGAAGAATATCTTAAAATTCGTAATGATTATATTGATAGGAATTTGTACTTGTATCTATTTGAAATGGCACCAAGAACTTTTGGCGATACTTGGGGATTAAGCCACGTTTGCAGTATAGAACCTGAATTTAAACGACCTTCGAAGAGTATTGACAAAACCTATAATGGTGAATACGACTTGTTTTTAGAATGGTATGATAACAAGCAAAAAAAGCATATCATAAAAATTGAGGTCAAGGCATCAAGAGCAAATGATCGTGAGCGAAAAGAAGAAGCACTCATAATTAAAGCAATTGCTTCAAATAGTAAACGTCCGTTTTTGATGAATTTCCAACAACAAAAGCCAAGGTGTTGTGATGTATTTATATGGATTGCTGTATATAGAGATAAAATAAAATACTGGGTGATAAATTCAAATGAAGTTCAAAATAACAAATATTTTACACCGCAACACAGAAATCCAGATACAGCATTGAGAGAAAAAGATTATGATAAAAAAGATATTTATGAGGGGCAGATTATGATAACCGACGAAAATATCTCAGAGTTTGATAATTTTCTCACAACAGGCTCCAAATTGAAAGACTCTGTTATCCATCAATACAAAATTCAAAAGAATATCAATTGAATATAGAAAAGGTAGTAAGCACTACCTACAATAGCGGTTTTGCAAAAAACGGGTTCAATGGTTAATTAAACATTTGTGCTTCGCATTAAGTATCAAGCTGGCAGACAGTTTAGCACTTCTACTTCCGCTACTACGCAAAGCGGCAAAATGTTACTTTTTTTAATTTCACCTCCGATTCGCTTCTGCTGATTCTCACCTTTAAAGTTATTCTCTTCTTAAAAGTGTAATGAAGATGTATTGTTTTTATTCCATTTAATCTTCTGTACCACAAATTAAAGTTTTATGGTTTTATTTCACGTTTTATATTTTCACGAACATTTTTTTACTTAAGTCCAAATTGAATTTCAATTGCACC
>CALJNE010000086.1 GCA_937982115.1 uncultured Bacteroidales bacterium
AAGATAGCCTATGTCAAATTAGGGGATGCTGACAATAATATCTTTTTAGCAAGATTAAATGATTATGCTCAAGTAGATGTAATTTCTGGAAAAAAGTTGGATGAAATTATTAAAAAATTAAAGCCATATAGCCAAGTAATAATTGGTTATCACAAATCAAATTCGAATCCCTGGAAGGACTTTAAATTTGCTAATATTAAAACAGAAGTTATTAACAATGAAGTTATTAACAATGTTTCGAATTTAGATAAAATTTCTGATGATATCATAATTAATTCGTGGATAAGTACTTTTCGAAAACAAAATTATTTGAACATCGAGTTTATTCCTTTACAACGAAATTCCAGAACCGGACAAATTGAAAAAATTGTTTATTTCGAATTGAAAGGAAAATATTATGAAATTCCCGCAAATAGAAAACAAACCAAAAGTTTTACATCAAGTTCAATAATGTCTTCCGGAAAATGGTATAAAATTAAAGTAGATTCTTCGGGGATATATAAATTAACTTATTCTCAACTTACTTCCATGGGATTTACTACTTTAAATAACATAGGTATTTTTGGATACGGAGGCATGGTTGATAAAATTGCTGGAAATCATAAGTATGACGACTTGCCGGAAATTCCTGTTCATTTTGTTGACGCTAATTCAAACGGAAGTTTTGATAATGGAGACTATATTTTATTTTGGCTTGATGGACCACACTCTCGTAAATTTGGATTGGATGGTAAATTTTCTCATGAGTTTCATAACTACTCGGATTATGCATATTATTTTGTGTCGGATAGAGGATCACTAAAGCAAGCTCAATCTCAAAATCAGGAAAGCTCTTTTGATGTATCCACAAATACCTATGATGATTATGTTTTTTTGGAAAAGGATTCTATCAATGTTATGAAATCCGGGAGAAGTCTTTTTTGGCGAGAATTTGACTATTATCTCACTCAAAATTTTAACCTCAATATTCCAAATACTTCAACAGGCGATTCTGCAACTGTAACTATTGTTGTTGCTGCAAGATCAAGCTCTGCAAGCTATTTTAATTTTGAGATTAATGGTGATACAAAACCTCCTGTCTATATAAATTCAGTTTCAGGATCAACCACTGATATGTATGCTCGTTACAATACTACAAAAGACTTTGTTATATTTCCCGGTTCAGATAATTTTACTTTTAAAATAACTTATAATAAAACTGCTGCAAATTCAAAGGCATGGTTGGATTATATTTCAGTAAAACTTAAAAGAAAACTTACTATTAGTAGTGGGTATGTTAATTTTAGAGATATTAAAACGGTGGCTGATGGTAAAAAAACAAGATTTCAAATTTCTTCTGCAAATTCAAAAACAATAATTTGGGATATTACCGATAGAGAGAATGTTGTTAAAATAAACGGGACTTTAGATGGTAGTACATATAACATTAATGTACAAACCACTAATTTGAGGGAATTCGTGGCGTTTAATTCTGATTACAATTTTCCATCTCCAATTTTCAATTCAGATGATACCGGTCCTGTCGAAAATCAAAATTTGCATGCAATTCAACCGGTTGATGTGATAATTATTACCCATCCTTTGTTTTTAGCTCAGGCTAATCAGTTAAAGCAGCTTCATCAACAATTTTACGGCTATAGTGGAGTTGTGGTAACCACAGATAAAATATTCAATGAGTTTTCGAGTGGCACTCCGGATGTTGCTGCTATGCGAAATTTTGTAAAAATGCTTTATGACAGGGCAGCAGATCCTTCGAAAATTCCTCATAGTGTTGTGCTTTTTGGTGATGGAAGTTATGATAACAAATCATCCGGAATTTCAAATTTCATATTAACTTACCAATCTGAATCTTCATTATCGCCTACTTCGTCTTTTGTTTCGGATGATTATTATGTTCATATGGATGATGGAGAAGGTGCTTTAAGTGGAAATCACAATATGGATATGGGAGTTGGAAGAATACCCGTTAAGTCTGTATCAGAAGCTCAGAATTATATCAATAAGTTAATAGCTTACCATAGTTCTGCAGCTTATGGTAATTGGAAAAATAATATTTTGTTAATTGCAGATGATGCAGAAAATGGTGAAACCATGCATCAAAATCAGTCAAATACACTCTCGATTCAAATAAATAATCTGGCTCAGGTTTTTAATATTACAAATATCTATCTTGATGATTATGAACAAGTTTCTACTGTGCAGGGGCATCGTTATCCGGATGTAAATCTCGAAATAAATAACCAGATGAATAGTGGTAATCTGGTTGTAAATTGGATTGGTCATGGCAACGAAAAGACCTGGGCACATGAGATTGTACTTACATTAAGTATGATTAAATCGTGGAAAAATGCTCCAAAATTTCCATTATTTGTAACAGCAACTTGTGAATTTTCTCCTTTTGATCACCACGATATTGTTTCGGGGGGAGAAGAAGTATTGCTAAATGCTAATGGAGGAGGGATTGGACTTTTTACTACTACTCGTTTGGCTTTTGCTACAAGTAATTTTAATCTTGCAAGTAAGTTTTATAATCGCTTGTTTCAAATAGACCCTCAGGGAAAACTATATCCGATAGGTGTTTGCATAGCAAATGCAAAAAACGATCAAGGACCAGATTCCAACAAAAGAGTGTTTAATTATCTGGGCGATCCCGCAATTAGATTGTCAGTACCATTTTTGAACGTTGTAACTACTAAAATTAATGATGTTGATGTTTCAATATTTAATGATACCCTAAAAGCAAAGCAATTGGTAAGTGTTGAAGGTGAAATAAGGAATCCCGACGGCAGCTTGAGATCTGATTTTAACGGACTTATATTTCCGGTTGTTTACGATAAAAAGAATACTTACCAAACAAGAGGAAATGACGGCTATCAACCATTAACTTATCAGGCTCGAAAAAATATAATATTTAAAGGTGCTGCCAGTGTTACTGAAGGAAAATTCAGATTTAGTTTTATCGTACCGGTTGATATTGCATACTTTTATGATTACGGAAAAATAAGTTATTATGCTCATAATCAATTTGATCTCGAAGCTCATGGCTATGACGAAAGTTTTATCATTGGAGGAACATCAAATCAAAATATAAGTGATAACAATGGACCTGAAATAACTTTATTTTTAAATAACGAACAATTTATACCAGGTGGAATAACTGATGAAAATCCGGTTCTTATTGCTAAATTAAAGGATGAATCCGGGATAAATACTGTAGGTTCGGGAATAGGTCATGATATTACACTTACAATAAACGGTGATACTAAGAATCAAATAGTTTTAAATAACTTTTATGAATCTGAAATTGATGATTTTACCTCCGGTACAGTTACTTATCCTATGTCAGATTTAACTCCCGGACCGCATACTATTAAAGTAAAAGCATGGGATGTTTTGAACAATAGCTCTGAGGCTGAAATAGATTTTATCGTAGCAAAATCTTCCGAGTTAGTCCTGGAATATATTTTAAATTATCCCAATCCGTTTTCTACAAAAACTTCTTTTATGTTTGCACATAATCAACCAAATGTCCCTCTTGATGTACTCATTCAAATTTTTACCGTTTCGGGAAAACACGTTAAAACTTTAAATGCTACAATGGTTTCTGATGGTTTCAACAGCGATCCGATAGAATGGGATGGTAAGGATGAATACGGTGATAAAATTGCAAAAGGCGTGTATATTTATAAAGTTAAAGTAAAAAATCCTGCCGGTAATGTCGTGGAGAAATTTGAAAAACTTGTAATTATAAATTAGAAATAACAATCGTAAAAGCAGATTTTTCACAATATTTATTTTAAATTTACGTTTAGAAGTAATGTTTTTTGAAAATTTAAACATTAGTTAGTATTTTTGTAAAAAATTGTAAAATAATGAAGAAAGTTTTTTTTATAATTTCAGGGATTTTAATGACAGGATTAGTATTAGCACAGGTTAATCCAAATGATGATGTAATTGGCCGCGATGCTCCAAATACTATTACTACAACTGTTCCATTTTTGTTAATAGCTCCCGATACACGGGCAGGTGGTTTGGGCGATGCTGGTGTTGCCACAACTCCTGATGTGAATTCTATGCATTGGAATCCGGCTAAATATGTTTTTATGCAAAATGATATGGGTGTATCAATATCCTATACTCCATGGTTGCGACAACTTGTGCAGGATATGAATCTTGCTTATATAGCATGGTATAAAAAGTTTAATTCTGAAAATGCCATTGCTGCTTCATTATTGTATTTCGACTTGGGCAGTATTCAGTTTAGAGATATTAATAATAACCTGATGAGAGATTTTACTCCTCACGAATTTGCGATTGATTTCGGTTATTCGCGTTTATTGGGAAATAAATTCTCAGGTTCTGTTGCTATGAGGTTCATATATTCAAACCTTACTGGGGGTATAGAAGTTGCTGGACAACAGTCATTTCCAGGGAAATCAGTTGCAGCCGATGCATCTTTCTATTATAAAAATCCTGACATTGAACTTGGTGGAATGCAAACTACTTTGATGTGGGGTTTAAATATTTCTAATATCGGTTCTAAAATTTCATATACCAGCAATGAATATCGTGATTTTATTCCAACAAATTTTAGAACCGGATTAGGCTATTTAATGCAATTAGATGATTATAATGAGTTAATGATAACTATTGACTTTAACAAGTTACTCGTGCCTACTCCTCCGGTATATTACAGTCCCGGTGATACATTGCCGAATGGACAGATTGTAACTTCTTCGGACAAAATAATAAAATATGGGCGTGATCCCAACATTTCAGTTCCGGCAGCTCTATTCTCGTCATGGGTTGATGCTCCAGGTGTTGCTACTCCTTTTGTTAAGAATGGGAAAGCTTCTCCTTTCCGGGAAGAATTGGCTGAAGTTACAATTTCTACAGGAATTGAGTATTGGTATGATAAACAATTTGCTTTAAGAGCCGGATATTTTTACGAACATCAATATAAGGGTAACCGAAAATACTTTACTCTTGGTGCAGGTTTAAAAATGAATGTATTCAGTCTGGACTTTGCATACCTTATCCCAACTACTCAAGCAAATCCTTTACAAAATACCATGAGGTTTACTCTTATTTTTGATATTGGCGAATTATCAAAAGAAAAGAAATAAATGGGATATAGAATTGGCATTGGCTATGATGTCCATGCTTTAGATAAGGATTTAGATTTAGTTTTAGGTGGAGTAAAAATTCCACATTACAAAGGCTGCATTGCACATTCAGATGGAGATGTACTGATACATGCAATTTGTGATGCCCTGCTTGGAGCTGCCGGATTGAGAGATATAGGTTGTTATTTCCCTGATAATGATCAAAAATATAAGGGTATTGACAGCAGAATTTTATTGAAAGATACTCTTGAAATAATCTCCGGTAAAGGTTTTAAAATTGTAAACATTGATTCGGTTATTTCCTTGCAAAAGCCAAAACTTAAAGACTACATTCCTCAAATGATAAAAAATATTGCTGAAACTTTGGCGATGGATGTTAATGATATTTCTGTAAAAGCCACTACAACAGAACATCTCGGATTTGAGGGCAGGGAAGAGGGGATCAGTGCCAGAGCTGTAGTATTGCTGGAAAAATAGTTATGAAAAGTATCATATCCTTGGAGCAATTTGATGATGTAATAAAATCGGAGGAGATTGTTATAGTTTATTTCCATAACGAGAAATGTTCTGTCTGTAATTCTTTAATGCCAAAAATTACTGAATTTGCTAATTACAATAATTATAAATTGTATTTTGTTGATTCTCAAGAATATCCTGAAATTCCTGCACAAAAACTTTTGATGACTTTTCCTGCAGTGATGGTATTCTTTTCAGGATATGAAATAATAAAAATGGCAAGGTTTATAGACCTCGCCAAATTAAAACTTGAATTGGATAATTTTAAAAATAGATTTAATCTTTAATAATTTTTAATGCATCTCTAACAGCTGCAAGAGTAGCATTACCGTTAATCTTATCACCGACAGCGTTTTTCATCCAGGCTTGTGGAGTAATTCTTCCTTGGACTAACATTCTTGTAACTTCATCTGCAAATTTTTTGTCTTTAATATATTCAGCTATCTGAAACTCAATTAAATGACCAATCGGGTAATTTGCCAGATACAGTGGCGATGTAATCATGTGAGAGTAAATTGCAAGGATAGGACTATCTTTTACTCCAAAAATAGGATAATAATATTTATTCCATACATCAATTGCAATTTTTTCAACGGCTTCTTTTAATTCTTTTGGATTAGCATCCGGATTTTCGTACATCCATTGCCAAACATACATATCAACTAAAGCAACTCCCATAATTTCGTAAGCGGACCAACAATTGTCGAGAGCATTGAGAGCATCAACTTTTTGTTTTTCTGTTGCATTTGATCTACCTAAAAGTTTTATGTCATTTCCTTGAAATAAGAATGCAATAGCTTCAGTAAATGCGGTATTTGGAACACCGCTTAACATATAATAATCAACATCGTATAGAGTTATTGTTTGCTCCACGTTGTGTCCAAGTTCATGAATGGCAATATTATAGCCTTTATAATCCATACCTTTATCTCCGATTCTGGTGCGTAAATGAGCTTGATCTCCTTTCATTTGAGCTCCCCATGCATGTCCTGCACCTCTGGCTGGATCAACTGCAATTTTTGCGGCAATATAATTAGCTTTATCTCTTGTCCAACCTAAATCCAATAAAATTCGAGGAATATCTTTTGCAAATGCCTGAGCATCAGGATATTTGCGGCGAGTTATTGCAGTGAGCTCATCCTGATTGATTTCGCTGCGAAGTTTAAACCCGTCGTACCAGATGTCAAAAGGCTGTAAATCTCTATTAAGTCGTTTTTTTATAAGTTTTGCAACTTCGGCAATTTCCGGTGCTGTAATAAAATCAATGAATATTTTTTCGACTTCTTCTCTTGTAATTTCCATTGATTGGTCATAAGCTCTCAAAATGTAGGTAGGATAAACAGGATTGTACTTATCCATTGCCGAAAGTGCTTTGAAATTCTTTAATAAATATTCATATCTTGTATATGGTTCGGCAGTAAATTTTACTTCTTTGTTTTGAGCATCAAAAACTAAATTCTTTGAAGGATTCCACTTGTATTCTGATTTATTGATGACTTCAACCGGAATTTCTTGTCTGATTATACGAAGCATTATGTCGTAGATGAATTTTTGTTTTTGCAAACCGTTTTCTGTATTATAATTAGCTTTAAGTTCGTCTCTTAATCCCCAGTGAGTAATTAATACCATATCTTTAGGGAAGTAGGTATTAAATTTATCGTCAACGATGTTTCCCATGTAAATGTTATAGTCAGCAATATAAGCATCTGATTGAGTGGCAACTTCTGAATAATTTTGATTCAACTCTGATGGTACTCTCGAAATAAACATGTCTCCCATACGAGCATAAGCCCATTCAATTCTTGTCCAACTGTCAGCAAATTTTTCTTTTTCTGTTAAGGAATAAGCAGGAAAATTCAAAGCTACATAAAACGCAATTTTATTGGCAAACATATCTTCGTTAAAATGAGCCATTGGTGAATATGCTCCCATGGCTAAATCAACAAAAGTAATTTCACCCATATTGAGGTGTAATGGTTCGTTGAGTTTTAAGGTCATTTTATTGTTTAATCCGAATATTACCTCAAAATTGCGTTCGAGCTTAGAGAAAATGGTTAATAATTTTGCAGAATCAGGTTCAAAATTTTCGAGACAAAAGTTTACAAAATCTTCTTCTTTACCATCAGATTCTGACCAAAGACTTGCAACTTGTTGTACGCCTCTGTCAATTCTAAATTCATAAGTTTCGCCGTACTTTTCTTTAAGCTGTCTGGCAGTTTCTTTAATTGTTTCTTCAGAAATTTTAAAAGTTTCTGACTTTGCAGATGGTTTATTTTGGTCGCTTTTGTTTTTACATCCGGTCATAATTAAAACTGTAAGAATCATTAATAAAATTTTTGTTTTCATAAAATTTGAATTAATTGTTAAACAATTCATTTATTAAGTTATCATCTGCAATATTTGGTAATGTAACTTTAAGATTAGGATTTTCGTTCATTGCTCGTTTTATTGCAAAAATTGCTTCAGAGTTTCTTGCCCAGCTTCTGCGAGCAATTCCATTATTAACATCCCAGTGGAGCATCATTATTAGTCTTCTTTCTGAATCTTCAGAACCGTCGATAACCATCCCAAAACCTCCATTGATTACTTCTCCCCAACCTACACCTCCTCCATTATGAAGCGAAACCCATGTAGCACCTCGGAAAGAGTCTCCGATAACGTTGTGCACAGCCATGTCAGCAGTAAAACGACTACCATCATAAATATTAGAAGTTTCTCTGAAAGGAGAATCTGTACCTGAAACGTCGTGGTGGTCTCTTCCCAAAACAACAGGTTGTTTTATGATACCTTGTTTTATGGCATCATTAAAGGCTTTTGCAATTTTAATTCTACCTTCAGCATCAGCATATAAAATTCTTGCTTGTGAACCAACAACAAGTTTATTATGCTTTGCCTCTTTGATCCATTTAATATTATCTCTCATTTGTTGAGAAATTTCTTCGGGAGCATGTGCTGCAATTTCTTCTAGCACTTTCATTGCTATATTGTCAGTGGTTTCGAGATCGGCTGGGTCAGATGAAGTACAAACCCAACGGAAAGGTCCGAACCCATAATCGAAGCACATCGGTCCCATAATATCTTGAACATAAGACGGATATCTGAAATCAATACCGTTTGGAGCCATAATATCAGCACCAGCTCTAGAACTTTCGAGTAAGAACGCATTTCCGTAATCGAAGAAATACATTCCGAATTCTTTTGTTAAGGTATTTATTGCTTTTACCTGACGTCTTAAAGATTCTTGAACAGCAGCTTTAAATTTTTCAGGTTCTTTGGCCATCATCTCAACAGATTCTTCATAAGAATAACCTACAGGATAATACCCTCCTGACCAAGGATTATGTAAGGAAGTTTGATCGCTTCCGATATCAACTTTAACTTTTCTTGCTGCCAGACGTTCCCATAAGTCAACCACATTTCCGAGATAAGCTATGGAATGAGCAATTTTTTTTGATTTATATTCGAGTGCTGTGTCAATGGCTTTATCAACGTCATCAATAATTTCGTCAACCCAGCCTTGTTCGTATCTTTTGTAAGCTGCTTTTGGATTAATTTCGGCACAAATAGTAACGACACCGGCAATGTTTCCTGCTTTAGGCTGAGCTCCGCTCATGCCGCCTAATCCCGAACTGACAAATAATTTTCCTTCAGGTCCTTCATTTTTTTGAGAGATCTTTCTGCAAGCATTCAATACAGTAATTGTTGTTCCATGTACAATTCCTTGTGGCCCAATATACATATATGAGCCAGCGGTCATTTGCCCATATTGAGTAACCCCAAGAGCATTAAATCTTTCCCAATCGTCGGGTTTGCTGTAATTTGGGATCATCATTCCGTTGGTAACAACAACTCTCGGAGCATCTTTATGTGAAGGGAATAAACCAAGTGGATGACCGGAATACATAACAAGAGTTTGTTCGTCGGTCATTTCGGCAAGGTACTTCATTGTTAGAAGATATTGTGCCCAGTTCTGGAAAACGGCTCCGTTTCCTCCGTAAGTAATAAGTTCGTGAGGATGTTGAGCAACAGCATCATCAAGGTTATTTGAAATCATTAGCATTATTGCTGCTGCTTGTAAACTTTTGTGAGGAAACCAGGTAATATCTCTTGAATAAATTTTATATTTTGGTTTAAATCTATACATGTAAATTCTTCCGTAGGTTTCAAGCTCATACTTGAATTCTTCTGCCAGTGTTTTATGAAATTTTTGTGGAAAATAACGCAAGGCATTTTTTACTGCTAATTTTTTTTCTTCCTTGCTAAGAATCTGCTTACGAATGGGAGCATGGTTAACACTGTTATCATAAATATAAACTTCGGGTAAATCATCTGGAATTCCCTGTAATATAGCCTTCTGAAAATCTTCTTTGGAAATCATAATTGTCAATTTTAATTCTGAAGCCAAAATTAAAAATTTTAAAATCAATTACAAAAAAAAAGCTGCCCTCAGGCAGCTTTAAATTTAATAGATTTAGTTAAACTTTTTTATAACGTAATTGCCAAATGCCTAAAATTCCTGTGTCTTCTTCAAGCCAAAGTTCATTGCTTGTAAGCCGTAGAATTTTAAAATCATCCCATTCTGTATCAGATGTTTTTTTAACTAATAATGTTTTTTTGTCATCACTGAGTTTCCATTCGATTTCATCTGAAGCTGATAGGCTGCCAATTCTTGTGTTGCGAGTTCCGATACCATCTTTTTGAAAGATAAATTCTAGTTTAAAAGTGGTGTTTTCCTGTAATTGGTCGTTGATGTATAAAGCTTCTTGTACCCAGCTACCTTTAATTCTCATTTCTGCCGGTAAGAGTGTAAATCCCGGTCCTTCCTCATAGGTTGTACAAGAATTAAAACTTAAAGCTAAAAAACTAATTGCAATAAACAATAGTCCTAATCTTTTCATATTAAATTATTTTTTTTCGAGTTTGGTAATTGTTGTAAGAGTTACACCATCTTCTGTTTCAACATCTCTAAACCATAATTCTGCACTTGTAAGTTTAATAATTTCAGAAGATTCCCATTCTTCCCATTCGTTGTTTTGATTTTTCATTCTTATCATTAAGTTTTCTTTGTTGTCATCAAATTTCCATTCCATATCAACAGAAATATTCATTCCAAGGAAATTTGTGTTTAATTTACCTGTGCCGTCTTTTTTTAATTCAAATGTTGTATTGGCAAAAGCACTAATGTCTTGTACTTCACCATTAACAGTAATTTCTTTAATACCCCAGGTTCCAACTACTCTGGCTTTTTTTGTTTTTAAACTGAAGGCAGGACCTTCTTCATATTTGCCACATGCTGTAAAAAGTATTGCAAAGCCTGCAATAAATGCTAAAATAATTCCAAATTTTTTCATAATTTTATAGATTTAAGTTAATTTGTTACAAATATAAAAATATTTTAGTTTTTGCCGAAATAATATTTTATTTCTTCATTATTATTTTTTTCAACAATCCAGAAATCATTTGATGACAATCTTATAATTTTTTTTGCATAGAAATCGCTCCATTCATTGTTAGCTCCTTGGAACCTTTCAAAAATGGAGTCTTTTTTTTCGTTGAACTTCCATTCTAAGTTTTCATTAACGGGATTCATCCCTATTAATTGAATAGTTTGAATTCCTGTGCCATCAGGATTATAAGCTTTTTTCCAGATTTCAATTCCTAAATCGTTAATTGAAACCAATTCATCGTTAACATAATAGTTTTTTAGTGTCCATATTCCTGTTATTCTTTTTTCAGGAGATTTGAAACTAACGTATGGACCTTCTTCGTATTTAGAACACGAAACTAAAAAAAATGTAATTAATAATGAAAATATAATTTTCTTCATCTTGATATGTTTACATACCTGCGTTCAACAATATATTTTTCAGATAAACTGTTTTCTTCTTCAGATGTAATCCACAACTCGTTTTTGGTAAGTCTCGAAATATTGAAACTATCGGGAAAATTTTCGTTGGAGATTTTTGCTTCAAAATTCAATTTTAAAAAATTATTTTTTTTATCCAAATTCCATTGTCCGGAAAATGCTTTTGTATTTGTGGGAACATCATAAATTGAAAAATCTCCGTTTTTTTGAAATTCTAAAATAAGGTTTTTTTCAATATTAAGTTTATTGTAATCAGTTTTGTCAGAGATTAGCACATCCTGTAATTCCCATTTGTTCGACAATCGAGTTTCTGGTGTGTTTATAGTTACAGAAGGACCACTTTCATAAAAGGAACAAGATATGAAAAGGTAAAATACAAATATTAAAATCATAGCATTTTTCATTGATATGCTTTTTTTTCAAAAGTAATAAATAAAAATATTTTTATGTTCAAATGAGTTTGTATTTATATTAGTTTTAATTTTATAAGTAATTTATGATGTCTAATTTATATTATTATGTTTTTTTAAATGTTTTCTATTCGTAAATTTTTAGTTCTGGATTGCTTAAAATACCGCTTATCTTCATCAAAATCATTTTTCTGTTTGCTTCTGATTGGAAATTATTTAGTTTTTCGGATTTTTCGCTCACGATTTTTAATAATATCTTAAGTTTGTTGCTAAGGTATTCTTCCGGAATATCAATTAGGATATTTAAAATTATTTTTTGAGTTGAAAAATTATACTGTCCGGAATATCTTACGGATGCTTTATCAATATAAAAATGGTTAGACATAATATTCATTTCATTATTGTTAATGACAGAAGCAAATTCAAATTTAGGAATAAGAATTTCTTTTATTGGAATTTCAAACTCTTTAAGTTTGTCCGAATGGAATTTCAAGGAATCTATCATAAGGTCTATTGAGCCGTTTGTTATGTAAATGAGACTGTCATTCCTGATTTTATTTGTAATTAAATTAGAATTTACCGAAATAATCCCTTTAAAATCTTTATTATTTATTATTAAATCATAAAGTTTAAAGTCTTTAGTGTATAAAGTTATTTTTTGAGTTATTTCTTTATCTGAATTTTTAAAATTATGTATGGAAAAATTTAACTCTGAATTTTTAGTATTTAATTTAAAATCCTTAATTGCCCATACAAATGGAGAGAATTCTGTTTTAAATGATAAGGATGCCAATGTTAAATCATTTACTTTAATATTCTTAAGATTGCAATCTAAATTTATTCGAGAATATTTTGTGAAATATTCATCATCTCCTGGAGTATTTTTTACAAAAGATGAAAATTTGACTTCACTTTTTTTACTTACGTATGGAGATATATTTAAAGAGTCAATATTTAAAAGAATTTTATGTAAAAAAACATTTTTATCTTGTAGTCCAATTATGTAAGGCGATTCATAGTTTAGTTTTGCAGAAATATTAGGATTGTATATGTTAATTGCGGTACTAATCTTTTTATTATTTGCTTTAAAATAAGGAACTTCGATAATTGTGTTTTTAAATTTTATTTTGAGGTCTGCAAAAGTTTCTCCTTGTAAGAAATTTTTTCCTTCAATAATTTCGCCGTATAGATTAGATTCCGAACTAAAGAACATTTCTACAGGAAATTTCTCAAATACTTCTTCGAGTGATTTATATGTGATTTTTCCGTTTATGGAATTATTTAAAATCAAATGGTTGTTTTTATGCGAGAAAATGAGATTACCTGTTAATTTTTCCTTGTTGCTATTGATATCCAGTTCTAAAACAGTAAAATCAAAGCTATTGGGGGTGTTAAGTATTTGAATTATTGCATTAATGTTTAAATTATTATTGTTTTTAGTGTTCTGTATTTTAACTTCTGAAAATGTCAGGGTTAAACTTAAATCGTTAAAATTTGTAATGTCTCTATTTTTTTGTAAGCTAAAGTTGATAATTCCCGAAGTTTTGTAGTCTGAATGAACGTATTTAGTTAAATCGCTAAATGCTGTGAAATAAATTTTTTCGGAAACAGAATCTGATATGTTAAAAAATAAATGTATATTAATTGGTATGTCGTTAAAGTATGCATTAGTGGTTGTAGTAAAATAATTGTTTGAGATAGTGAAAACCCCTTTTCCTGAGAATTTTTCGGAAAAGTTTTCTGAGTTTAAATTTCCTACAATTGAATAATTAAATAAACTATCTGTTTTTGAAATTTTATTAAATTTAAAGTCTAAATTATTTACGTTAAAATTGTTTTCACTGCCGGAATAGTAAAAGTTTAAGTTGTGAATTACCAGTTCGCTTAAATTTATTGATAAGTCGAGGGAGTCAGAGCGATTTGTTTTTTCGGATTCATTTTTTTTAATAATGTTGTTAAAGTTGTTTGTTCCATCATCGTGAATTGAGAGGAAAATATTTATATCCGAAATTTCTATTTTTTTGATGTCTATTTCTGGAGTTTTTGATAAAGATAAATTTTCCGGTTTAATTTCAAATCTGCGACAACTTAGAAAAAGACTATCGTTCAAATCTTTTAATTCAAAATCTTTAATAACAAATGATCCATTAAAAATGTTAAAATCAACGCGTTGAATTTTGATTTTGGCATTAAGAATTTTTTCGAACTCTGAAACTATTTGTTTTTTTAGGTATAGTGTAAGTAAGAAATATAATACAACTACAAGGCTTACAATAGTTGTGAAAGCAAAAGAAATGATTCTGAAGTACTTTTTTTTACGTGACATTAAATTTTAGAAAAAGAAGTGCATTTTTTCTTTTTTACGCCACCCTGCATCATATCTGCTATCAACAAAGAAAATAATTACGTCGGCATCATACTTTGAGTCCACGAAATAAATTTTTTTGTTAGCATCGTATTTTGAGTCAACAAAAAACCAAAGACCTTTATTATCGGTAGCATCGTATCGGGAGCTACATTTATAAACAAGTAAATCTGCATCATACTTGCTGTCAGCAACCCAAACCTTGACATCAGCATCATACTTTGAATCAGTTGAATATACTTTTTGTGCTGATAATGAATCAAATAAAAGTAATCCAAGAATAATAAAGACTAATTTTTTCATAGACAAAAATTTTAATACATAAAGTGCATTTTGGAATTATTACGCCAACCTGCATCGCTTTTGTAATCACTAAAATAAATAACAATATCAGCTTCGCTCTTGTAATCGCAGAAGTAGATTTTCTTTTGAGCGTCGCTTTTGTAGTTAGTAAAATACCATAAACCTTTATTCCCTGTTGCTTCGCTGCTGTAATTGCATTTATATACAATTAAGTCTGCATCGCTTTTAAATTGAGATACAAATACTTTAACATCGGCTTCGCTTTTGTATTGGCAAGAATAAACTTTTTGTGAAAATAATGACATAGAGATAATTGAAAAAAATAACAGTAATCCTGAGAGTTTTAAAATCATTTTCATAGTAATTAGTTTTTATATTTCAATTACAAAAATTTTGCCTAAATTAAAAAATTAAACCAACTCCAACATTAATAGCTTGAATCTGGACGCTTCTTGTTTTTTCATGAGTAACCCATTTGTACTCATCATTTTCGTCTTTAAAATAAACTCTGTTTTCGTATTCAATGGTTGATTTGGAAAGTAAATAATTAAAGAATATTTTTAATCTTTTATTGCTCCCAATATCCTGAATTAAAGAAAATTCGGGATTAATACCTAAGCTTAATCCACTTCCACGAGCATATTCATTTTTATAAACAATTTCGTTAAGATTTGCATCATATCTTGCATAAAAAACAGGAGGACTTCCTGCATTAACCAAACAAGGAGAAAGTGTAAGTTCAAAAATATTATTATCTGAAGACATATAAAAAAACGGACCTGCACATATTATTATATTAAACCATTTTCCAAATTCGGCTCTGACATCAGGTTGAAAAACATTTAGGTGAAAATAGTCCGGGTTTACCGGATTTACCATTGCACCAACAGAAAATTTAAGCCCGAAAAAGTCATTGAAATTTTGTTTGGCAGCAAAATTAAGCATCAAGCCATTTTTTGCAAAACCTTCGTTGTCCGTTCCAAATTTATAAAGATATTTTCCCAAAGGTTTATTGAAACCTACCGATAATTCAAGCCAGAAATCTTTTGTTTCGGTATTATCCTGCTGTGCAAACGAATTTATTCCCAAAATAAATGCTGCTGTAATAATTAATGCAATTTTTTTCATTTTTAAAATTTTCATAAAAATACAAAAATTTTTTTAAAAACTAAAAACCATTAATATTTAGGTAGAGAGTTGGCAATAATAATAAAAAACCTAAAATTACAAGTATCAGGATAAGTTTCCAGATGTATTTGACCCATAAATTATAGGGGATACGAGCTATGCCTAAACAACCAATCAATACTCCTGAAGTAGGGGTAATCATATTTGTGAATCCATCTCCAAATTGAAAAGCCAAAACTGTAGTTTGTCGAGCCACCCCGATTAAATCAGAAAATGGAGACATAATAGGCATTGTAAGAGCAGCTTTGGCCGAACCCGATGGTATTATAATATTTAATAGTGTTTGAATTCCATACATAATTCCTACAGAGGATTCTTTGTTTACGTTTTGCATTGCACCTGATAAATAAAACATTATGGAGTCGAGTATTTTACCGTTTGTGAGAATAACAATAATCCCTCCGGCAATTGCAACAACAAAAGCTGCCGTAAAAATATCTTTACAGCCTTCGATAAATAATTTTGTAATATTATTTGCAGAATACCCGGCAGCAATACCGGATATAATTCCCATAGAAAAAAATAATCCGGCAATTTCGGTTACATACCAACCGTATCCCATAACACCTATTATTAAGAATACTATAGTGAATGCCAAAATATTTAAAATGTAAAAATGAACAGATTTTTTAAGCATAAATATGGAAATCAGAAAGTATAGGGTAGATGCAATTGGAACAGCTGGTAATTTAAAGATAGAATTTCCAACTTTTAGAGATGATTCCGGAAAATAAAAGGAAAAAATCAAAAGTATAGTAGAACTTATTGCCAAAATTATCCAGGCAATTTTAGGACTTTGATAATCAACTTTTATTTCGTTTTCTGAATGGAGTTTTCTCCAATATTCGTCAATTTCGTATGTTAAACTTTTACGTGGATTTTTTTTTATTTTTTTTGCATAAAGTAAAATGAAAGTAAAACCTATAATGTTTATAATCATCCAACAAAAAAATCTATATTCCCATCCACTAAACAAAGGTAAGTCTGATAAACCCTGAGCAATCCCTATTGTAAAAGGATTTAAAATAGCTCCTGCAAAGCCAATATGAGCAGCAACATACACCAGACTTATTCCCACAATGGAATCATACCCCATACTAATTGCTAAAGGTACAATTATAATAACAAAAGCAATGGTTTCTTCACTCATTCCGAAAATTGCACCAAACGCACTGAACAAGGTCATAATTAGTATCATTATAACATTATCTACCCCAATTCTGGATAAAAGTTTGCTACTTTCGAGCTTTTTTGTTCTTTTGATGAAACTAAAAATCCCAATATCAATTGCTTTTGTTGAGTTTAAAATCCAAAACGCCCCACCAATGACTAAAATAAAAACTATTATATTAGCCTGAGCAATGAATCCTTCAATAATAGAAGTGAAAATTTGCCAAGTTTGAGGGTTCTGCTCAGTTTTGTGAAAAGAGTCCTTTTCAATAATAGTTTTTGAACTACCATCGGGAAGCAATTTTTGAGTTCTGTTAAATTCACCGGCCGGTACAATCCAAGTTAAAATTGCAGCAACAACAATAATTGAGAAAATAATTACGAAAGTGTGCGGAATTTTCTTTGTCATGTTTTTTATTGCAAATATAAAATTTAGTTGATAGAGAGCAAATAGGAAATAAGATAGATGGGATTTATTAGATTGATCTTTTTTTAGTAAGGGTATTCATATTCAAAATAATGTTGTTGAGTTTTATCTCTAAAATTATTAGATATGAGGTAAAAGAAATTTTAAACCGAGGTAAAAAAATTCTTAGGTTCATATTCAAAAATTTGTTGTTAAATTTTTTTATTATATTTGCACTGAGAATTTTGCATTTAGATGAATAAAGATTTTCAAAACCTTAGTCCCGAG
>CALJNE010000087.1 GCA_937982115.1 uncultured Bacteroidales bacterium
TAATTTCTATTTGTTTACACTGTTTCGGCGATTTGACCCGCTTGGAAAATACAGTTTAAATCTGAAATTTGTCTGGCGGATATTTACCGACATGGAAAACATTTACAGAAATTTTATTATACAACAAACTTCAGCCGTGTACTCTGCTCCAACAAAAAGGAAATGGAAAACAACTAACTTATACTTTATAAGTAATAATAATGTTCCTTATTAAAAAATTAAAAATAAAGTGTCAATAAATCAATGTCCCGTTGTAACAGTCCCACCGTATGATTTTATAATTTCTATAGACTTATTTACAATTTCATCCAGCAGTTCTTTAGACGTAGCTTCAGCAAGAAACCTCAAATATGGTTCAGTATTACTGGGTCTGATGTTTAACCACCAATCTTTGTATTCAATTCTGTATCCGTCGAAATCATATAAGGAAGTTGGTTCTTCAATAGATTTAAAATGATTTATTACTGCATCCATTGCGGTTTGTTTGTCTTCAATTTTAAAGTTTATTTCTCCCGAATTCTGATATTTTTTAATTTTATTAATTAACTCGGAGACTTTTATTCCTTTAGAATGAAATTTTGCAACTACGTTTAAAATCAACAGACAAGCTAATATTCCGGAATCTGAATAGTAAAAGTCTCTGAAATAATAATGTCCGGCCAATTCCCCACCGTAAATACCATTAATTTCTTTAAGTTTTGTAGCAGCAAAGGCTCTTCCGACTCTCCACATTTCCATACTACTGCCAAATTGTGCAATATATTCACCAACAGCTTTTGATGTTCTAATGTCTTGTATTACTTTTCCTTTAAGACCTTTTTCTTCAAGAAAATAATGAGCAAGAACAGCTATCATTAAGTCGGGTGATATAAATTCTGCTTTTTCATTAACAAACATTACACGATCAGCATCACCATCGAATATTATACCGATATCGGATTTATTTTCAATCACATGTCTTTGTAAATCGCGGATGTTTTCAGCTACTAATGGATTAGCTTCGTGGTTTGGAAATCTCCCGTCAAGTTCTTCATAAAAATATTCTGGACTTTCACCAAGTAGTTTTCTGATAAACAAACCAGCCATTCCATTGCTGCAATCTATGCTTATTTTTAAATTACTTACATCGGGAACGTAATTTTTAAGAAAGTTCAAATAGTCTTCTCTAATATCGAAATCAATAATTTTACCTTTCTTGTCTTTAGGTTTAATTTCTTGCGTCTCAACAAGTTTTTCTACTTGATTTAATCCATTGTCATAACCAATTGGCTTAGCATTTTTGCCTGAAACTTTTAATCCGTTATATTCAGCCGGATTGTGTGAAGCTGTTATCATAACGGAAGCATCAAAATCATATTTTGCTGTCCCCCAGTATATCATTGGAGTTGTGCTTAATCCTGTGTAATAAACATCACAACCTGCATCATTTAGCCCTTTTAACAATGCTTCTTTTATTTCTGAAGAAGAAACTCTAACATCATTACCTACTAATATTTTTTTTGCATTTAGAACCTGTGGCAAAAAGAATCCAATTTTATAAACATCGTTTTTGTTAAAATCTTTGTTGTAAATACCTCTAATGTCGTATGCTTTAAATGCTTTCATAATTAAATGTTTTATTTTTGTTTATTGAATTTCAAAAATAAAAAAAATATTAATTCAAAAAAAGAAAGAGTTCGGGTTTGGTGCCCGAACTCTTTTTACTAACCCCAATCAACCATGAAAAAGAGAAAAGATAGAAATCAAATTTTCTGAGGCAAAAGTATGTAATTATTTATAATGAAAAAAGTATTAAATACAAATATTAGACTATCTGAAATAATAAAACGGTGAAAAGGGATAAAAATCATATCAAAATATTGATCATTAAAAATTGTGTTCATAAATGTCCTGATATTTTGGAATAATAATATGTAAAACTTGTGCTTATTAATATTTTTCAATTTGAATTATCAATAAATTCTTATTTACATTCCTAGTTGATTTAAAAATAAATGTTAAAAATTTCACTTTCATGTACGAATTAAAAAATATTTTTTTTATATTTGTAGCAAGACGCTTATAAATGATAAAATACGACCTGGATATATTAAAAATAATTTCTAATGACATACCTCCAAAATGTGGAAGAATTTTAATCTCTGAACCTCTTTTGCGTGACGATATTTTTTCACGCAGTGTTGTTTTACTTACTGATTATTTTAAGGATTCCTTTATGGGTTTGGTACTTAACAAACCTTATCAATTTAAGTTGTATGAAATGCTCGATGGTATAAATAATACTGAAATCCTTCTTTATAGCGGCGGACCTGTTGATAGAGATATTTTGTATTTTTTACATAAATTTTCATTTATTGATGAAGCTGTTGAAGTTTTACCTGGATTATTTTTAGGAGGAAATGTAGATCAAATTTTTAAATTAATTAATTCCGGGAAGGCTGACAATTCTAATTTAAAAGCTTTTGTCGGATGTGCAGGTTGGGGACCGGGACAACTGGAAGAAGAGATTCTTTTTAATTCTTGGCTTGTCGCTGAAACAAATATTGATTTTGTTTTTAACAATGATTCAGATTTGTGGAAAAAATCTTTAGATTTTGTTGATACTAGATATCAGATTTGGAAACAATTTCCTATAGATCCGGATTTGAATTAATCGCTTATTATTACAAAAACATCTTCATCTTCTTCTTTAAGTTGATATTGCTCTCTGGCAAATTTTTCCAAACTTTCTTTGTCAGAAAAAAGTTCTTGATATTGTTGATTATATATTTCAATTTCTTTTCGGAAAAACTCGGCTTCTTTTTTTAATTCATGTAATTTTTGTAATTTTTTTATTCTATCATAAACATTATAGGTGTCAAGAAAAAGAATCCAAACAACAAAAGCCGCAATTGTAACTATGTATTTATTTTTTATGATAAATAAAAAAATGCTTTTTATTCTTTCGAAAATCTTTTTCATGATTTTTAGTCGTTATCAATACAAATTTCTTAAATCTTTTTTGTTTTATAAATTACTAATTCAATAATTTTGAACAACCGCTTGTTAAAAATTATTGTTTTTTAAAATTGCTTCAACGGTAGTTTTAATATCGTCCATTATTTTTTCGACTTCTGCAGTATTGTTTTTGTCACAACACTGGTAGTATTTATGTTCAATAACTTTTATTCCGCAAAAACCAAAAATTGCTTCTCGTGTTATAATGTTTAAAGCTTCTAAATGTTTTTCATTTTTATAAACTTTTTTATTTCCTGTGGAATTGAAAATGGCAACTTTTTTATTTGTCAATTTAGGTATTACCTCGTCATCTTTAAATTCAAAAGCATATCCCATTACTAAAACTCTTTCGAGATATCCTTTTAGAATTGCAGGCATACCACTCCACCAAATAGGATAAACAAAGCATATCAGATCTGCCCACTGAATAAATTTTTGTTCATTCATGATATCAACCGGAAATATTTCATTTTCGATTGATTCAAGATCATTTTTTGTTAATACCGGATTAAACTTTATCTCATATAAATTTCTGATTACTACTTCGTGTCCATTGTTATGAAATGTTTCTGCTACCTGATCTTTAATAGCTGAAGTGAAACTATTTTCCTTGTAATTTGCATATACAATTAAAGTTCTCATTTTCTTAAATTTTAAACAAAAATAAGTAGAAATCTAACAAATTATTCTTAAAAAATTTTTAAGTTTTCAACAATTTTATAAGTTTTTCTTAAATGCCATAAAATCATTGATGATTTTGTTGTGATCAAAAGCTAATTTGGGGAGTTCATGCAGATTAAACCATTTTATCTCTTTCGCATCATCGTCCGCTTTTATTGATGAATATGCATTAACTAAACAAAAAAATACAATTGTTATGCATCTGTCTCGGGGATCTCTTCCAGGGTCTCCGTATGTGCAAAATTGTGTAAATTTATCCACCGTCAATGATGTTTCTTCATAAATTTCTCTTTTGACAGATTCTTCAAGAGTTTCTGTCATATTAATAAAGCCTCCGGGTAATGCCCACATCTCTGCATAAGGATAGTTTTTCCTTTTTATTAATAATATTTTGGACTCAGTTTGTTCATCAAGAATTATGGCATCTACCGATACAAGAGCACGCGGATAATCGTAACAATATCTATTTTTTGTATTCATAATTTTTATGAAAAATATATTTTATTGAGTTTTCTATTACTGTTACATCTAAAATGTTCATTAACAGCATATTCCTTAAAATAATGTCAGCTTTTTTACTTGAAATGCCTGTAATTCTTTGAATTTTTGATTTCGAAATACAGTTATTTTCATTGATCTCGTTAAGAATCAATTCTACTACTGAATCAAAAATCAATTTAATTCCTTTAATATCTTTATTTCTTAATTTCCATGCTTCTACTAATGCATGAGGAGCTACAAAATTTGTGTCTTTAACTCTTAAATAATATCTGTAAATGCCGTTTTCGTCAGGGGCAGAATGCGGACCTGAAGTACTCTTTAAAACATTTATTTCAAGAACAGTCTTTCCTGAAATATTATGAATTTTATGACTAAATTCAATTTGAGGTTTACAATATATGTATGCAGCATTTTCAATCATGTAATATTCTTCGTCGGAATTTATGCCTGCAATTGATTTGTTGTCTCTTACTCCTATCAGTAATGTGCCACCTTCGGTATTGGCAAATGCACACAACGAACGGGCAATTTTTTTTGAATCGCCTATACTGTGTTTGAAATCCAAATGAAGTCCTTCTCCTCCTGAAATTTTGTTTAATATGGGATGTCGTGCTTGCTGCATCTAATCACAATTTTCTTTAGCAAAAATTTCTTTGTTTGTAAAGTCAACACATACCAATCTGCCTAATCCGGGTTTTGAATTTTTATAAACACAGCCGTTATCAATCCCCAATATTGGAGTATTATCAAAAAAGTTGTTCTTAATAATTTCCAGATTTGAAGCCACATGTCCGTGTATTAAGCGTTTTCCGTTTAGTGCTTTTGTATTTCCTTTTTGATAACGTGAAAACAACATAAATGTTTTGTCGCTGAAAATATCTTCTAAGGTCAAATCAAGTGCAGCATGAACAAATATAAATTCTTCTGTGCTGTAATAATATGGTAATTCATTCAAAAATTTAATGAATTTCTTTTTTATTTTACTTTTAAGATTTAATAGATTTTCACTGTGATATGTTCTTAAAAAACGATAAAAATTTAAAGGTTCTTTTTCAATAACATCCAATAACATTTGTTCGTGATTTCCGCGTATGCACTTGATGTTATATCCTGATTTTTTTAATTTAATTATTGTTTTTAAAACTGATTTACTGTCGGGACCGCGATTGATCATATCACCCAATATTACAAGTTCATCACTTTGATTTAGCCCCACAATATTTAACAACTCATAGAATGTTTTGTAACAGCCGTGTATGTCCGAAATTGCCAATAGGCGACCGCTCATAGTTCAAAATATATTCTATTAAACAAAACTTCAAAAATAAAGTTTGCTAAAATAAAAAAAGCTGCCATAAAATTGACAGCTTTTAAAAAAAATACTTGAATTTTATTCAAATTTGGCAAATGCTTTCTTAATAAGTTCAATACCTTCGCGTAATTGTTCTTCTGTTATAACTAAAGGAGGAGCAAATCTAATTATATTTCCATGTGTTGGTTTTGCAAGAACCCCATGCTCCTTCATTTCGAGGCAAACATCCCATGCTGTTTTTCCTGGTTTGTTGCGAATAACAACTGCATTCAATAAACCTTTCCCTCTTACAAGTTCAATCATTTCGGATTTAATTCTGTTCATTTCCTGTCGGAAAATTTCTCCAAGGTATGTTGCTCGTTCTGCAAGATTTTCTTCACGAACAACTTCCAGGGCAGCCATTGCAACTCTACCTGCTAATGGGAAACCACCAAATGTAGAACCATGTTCGCCGGGTTTAATTGTAAGCATAATATCATCATCTGCAAGAACTGCAGAAACAGGGATTACACCCCCAGAAAGAGCTTTTCCTAAAATTAAAATATCCGGACGAACATTTTCATGATCACATGCTAATAATTTTCCTGTGCGGGCAATACCTGTTTGTACTTCATCTGCAATAAATAAAACATTGTATTTTTTGCAAATTTCATAAGTTTTTTGCAAATATCCGGGATCTGGAACGTAAACTCCGGCTTCACCTTGTATCGGTTCAAGAATAAAACCTGCTGTAGTTTCACCATGAATTTTTAATACTTCTTCCAGAGCTTCGGGATTGTTGTACGGAATCCTTATGAAACCCGGGGTCAATGGTCCGTAATTAGCATAAGAATCAGGATCGTTTGACATTGTAATGATGGTAATTGTACGACCGTGAAAATTGCCTTCGCAGCAGATGATTTTAACCTCATCGTTTGGAATTCCTTTTTTAACAACACCCCAGCGACGTGCAAGTTTTAATGCTGTTTCATCTGCTTCTGCTCCTGTGTTCATCGGCAATACTTTATCATAACCGAAATATTCTGTGATATACTTTTCATAATCACCAAGAACGGAATTATAAAATGCTCGTGAAGTCAAGGTTAGTTTTTGTGCTTGTTCAATTAAAGCACCAACAATTTTTGGATGGCAATGTCCTTGATTTACTGCTGAATAAGCACTTAAAAAATCAAAATATCGCTTGCCTTCAACATCCCACATAAAAGGACCTTCACCTCTTTCTAAAACAACAGGTAGCGGATGATAGTTGTGTGCTCCGTACTTTGCTTCTAATTCAATAAATTCCTGAGACGTTCTTTTTCTTGTGTTTTCCATAAGTATATTTATTTTAATTTATTTTTTCACTTTTTGCAAAAATGTAAAATTTTAGCCTGATAAAAAAATATTAATGTCATTAAACATAAAAATTCTGAATAGTGATTTTTTTTAATGAGTTTTAAATAGGACATTCGGAAAAAGCAATCTTTCGTTTATAATAATAAAAATTAAAAACTTATAAATTCATTAAAAATAACATTCATGATTAAACTAAAAAGTACCGGAAGTATCAAAATGTTTAATAAATTTTAATTCGAGTGAATATATTTTTGTATTCGATTACTCAGACAGAAAGAATTTCTTATTTTTGCACTGTTAAAGTAAAAAAGATAATTATATGTTTGAGAATTTAACTGATAGACTGGAAAAATCGTTTAAATTATTAAAAGGTCAAGGTAAAATTACAGAAATAAATATTGCGGAAACATTAAAAGAAGTTCGTAGAGCTTTGATTGATGCTGACGTTAACTACAAAATAGCCAAACAGTTTTGTGATAAAGTAAAAGAAGAAGCTATTGGTAAAGAGGTTATTAAGTCCTTGAAACCTAATCAGTTAATGGTTAAGATTGTTCATGACGAACTGGCAAAACTGATGGGTGGACAGGCTGTGGATATTAATCTTAAAGGGAATCCTGCAGTTATTTTAATGGCCGGTTTGCAAGGTTCAGGAAAAACTACTTTTAGCGGCAAACTTGCCAATATGATTAAAAATAAAAGAGGTAAAAATCCTTTGCTCGTGGCTTGCGACGTGTATCGTCCGGCTGCTATCGAACAGCTGAAAGTACTTGGTGAACAGATTGGAGTTAAGGTATATTCTGAGGATGATAATAAAAATCCGGTGAAAATTGCTCAAAATGCAATAAAACATGCAAAACTTTACGGTCATGATGTTGTGATTATTGATACCGCCGGTCGTTTGGCTGTTGACGAAGAAATGATGCAGGAAATTTCAAATATTAAAGAAGCCGTTAATCCGCACGAAATCCTGTTTGTGGTTGATGCTATGACCGGTCAGGATGCTGTTAATACCGCAAAAGAATTTAACGACAGGCTAAACTTTAACGGCGTAATTTTAACAAAACTTGATGGTGATACAAGGGGTGGGGCTGCTTTATCAATCCGGGCTGTTGTTGATAAACCCATTAAATTTGTTGGTACTGGCGAAAAAATGGAGGCTATTGATGTTTTTCATCCAGAACGTATGGCCGACCGTATCCTCGGAATGGGAGATATAGTTACTCTTGTTGAACGTGCTCAAGAACAATTCGACGAAGAAGAAGCCAGGAAACTTCAAAAAAAAATTGCTAAAGACCAATTTAATTTCGATGACTTTCTTTCTCAAATTCAACAAATTAAAAAAATGGGGAATCTTAAAGAACTTGCAAGCATGATTCCCGGTGTTGGTAAAGCTATCAAAGACCTCGATATTGACGATAATGCTTTTAAAGGTATTGAGGCTATTATTAAATCAATGACCCCCGAAGAAAGAGCTAATCCTGCTATTATAAATGGATCAAGACGTAAAAGAATTGCTGATGGCAGCGGAACAACAGTTACGGAAGTTAATCGTCTTTTGAAACAATTTGAAGAAACAAGAAAAATGATGAAAATGATGACTTCTAATCAAAACAAAAAGAAATTCATGAAAAGACGTTAAACTTTTTTGACTATTTTTTGTTTTGAAATGCATTAAATCTTTCAATTAAAATATTATGAAACTTATTGATGGAAATTTAGTTGCTTCTGAAATAAAAAAGCAAATTGCCGAAGAAGCTATTAAAATTAAAAACGACCGAGGCCGTGCACCGCATTTAGCGGCTATTTTAGTCGGTCATGACGGTGGCTCAGAATCTTATGTGGCTCATAAAATTAAAGATTGTGCAGAAGTAAATTTTGAATCCACTCTGTTAAGGTTTGAAGATGATATAACCGAAGAATTACTGATTGAGGAAATTGAAAAACTTAACAATAATCCTCTTGTTGATGGTTTTATTGTTCAACTACCATTACCTAAACATATTAACGAACAAAAAATCATCGAAGCCATAAATCATGCTAAAGACGTTGACGGATTTCATCCCGTTAATGTTGGTAAAATGATGGTCGGATTACCTTCTTTTATTTCTGCTACTCCTTTAGGCATAACTTTGTTGCTCAAACATTATAATATAGAAACTTCTGGAAAGCATTGTGTAATTATTGGCAGAAGTAATATCGTCGGTCGTCCGTTAAGTGTTTTAATGTCGCAAAAGGATATGAATTCTACAGTTACAGTGCTTCACAGCGGTTCAAAAAATATACCTGAAATTTGCAAATCTGCCGATATACTAATCGCAGCCATGGGAAAACCCGGATTTGTAACTGCTGATATGGTAAAAGATGGTGCTGTTGTTATAGATGTTGGTACTACCAGAGTTCCTTCTGATAAAACTAAATCAGGGTTTAAATTAACCGGAGATGTTGATTTTGAAAATGTTGCTCCTAAAACATCTTATATAACTCCCGTTCCTGGTGGGGTAGGACCAATGACAAGATTAGCTCTATTGTACAATACATTGAAATCTGTAAAAGGTTTCTAAATGAAAAAGCCCGAATTTCGGGCTTTTTCATTTACTAAAATCTTAAGTCCATTTCTTCAATAAGATGTTTAGCTCCTGCATATTTATCAATCACAAATAGAGCATATCTAATGTCGAGAGTAATATTGCGACACATTTCCGGGTCATACATTATATCACTCATTGTACCTTCCCAGTTTCTGTCGAAATTAATACCAACAAGCTCTCCATAAGCATTTAATACCGGAGAACCAGAATTACCTCCTGTGGTATGATTTGTAGCAATAAATGCAACTCTTAAATTCCCATCTTTATCTGCATACGGCCCGAAATCTTTAGTAAAATATAACTCTTTTAACTTTTGAGGAACATCATAATCATAAATATCGGGATTGTCTTTTTCCATTATGCCTGTGATAGTTGTAAAGTAATTGTATTTTATTGCATCTGCTGGATAATATGAACTTACCTGTCCATAAGTTACTCTGAGCGTGAAATTTGCATCGGGATAAAATAAACGCTCTGGTTGAAACTCCATCTGAGCTTTCATGTAAATTCTGTCTAAGCTGTCAATCACATAATCAATTTGATCATTTTGATTTGATATTTGATTCTGGAATACAGCAACATAGTCTTTCATTAAAAGGTATATGGGATCTTTTTGCAAAATGGAATATGATTTTGGAGACAACTCTTTCACAAACTTCTCGAATCTTTCCTTATTTGCAAATACTGATTTAGAATAACAATAATCAGCAAATGCAACAATTGGATCAGAATGTTTTTTTGAAAGTTTTCCTATCATTGAAAAATATGCAGGATGAAATTCAGCAGGAACATTATTGTAATAGAGCCTTGTCATTTCTATAAAAAGTTTTTTATCTGTAAGTTCATCATAATCTTTAAATATCCCGTCTCCTTTAGATTTGGCATCTTTGGCTAAGGCTTCCACAGTGTTTTTATCAGCATTTTTTAAATTCTCAAGACTTCTTAATCTAACTGCCAGAAGAATTGCATCGCATCCTAAACCTGCTTCATTTATATAAATCGAGGCAAAATTGTAATTTGATCTTTGAGCATAAAGTTCTTTGTATTTGGTGAGTATATTTGAATAATCTTTATCGACAGTTTTGGTTGATTCAGCCCATTTCTGAAATTCTGTTTCAAAATTAATCTTTCTTTCAATAGCATTTAATCTTTTTAATCCCCTTATCTCGCCAATCCATTTTTTCCAGCCGTTTGCTATTGAAGCTGCTTTTGCCGAGTATTGTAATCTAATTAATGGACTGCTCTCCATAGCCTGGTTTATAATGTCTAGTTTTTTGCCTCTTATTAAAATTCTTGCAGGATCTGTTTCATTCATGATTTCCTTCACGGCAAAAGAAGGAATGTATTGGGATGTAGTTCCTGGATAACCAAATACCATAGTAAAATCACCTTCTTCAACACCTTTCATCGAAATTGGAAAATATTTGCGTGGCTTTAAAGGAACATTGTCTTTTGAATATGGTGCAGGTTTACCGTCTTTGTTGCAATATACTCTAAACAAAGCAAAATCTCCTGTATGACGCGGCCACATCCAGTTATCGGTATCGCCTCCAAATTTTCCTATTGATGACGGCGGAGCTCCAACAAGACGAACATCTTCAAAAACTTCGTTAATAAACAAAAAATATTGATTTCCATTATAAAAACTTTCTACTCTTGCTTTGTAATGAGTGTTTTTTACTGCTTCTGATGTTATTTTATCAATATTCTTCTTGATAATCTGATTACGTTCAGCTTCTGTAATCTTATCACTTACTCCTTGAAGCACCTTTTCGGTAACATCTTCCATACTTATTAGAAATGTAACCGTTAGTCCTGGATTAGGCAATTCTTCTAGCATATCTTTTGCCCAGAAACCGTATGTTAGGTAATCATTTTCGAGACTGCTGTGTCGTTGTATTTGTCCATATCCGCAATGATGATTTGTTATTAATAGCCCTTTTTCTGAAATCATTTCTCCTGTACAACCTCTGCCAAAAATTACTATAGCATCTTTCATTGATGCCTTATTGACACTGTAAATATCTTCAGCAGTCAATTTAAACCCTTTTGCTTTCATGTCTTCGAAATTATATTTTTCCAGAAGCAAGGGAATCCACATGCCTTCATCGGCATACACAAAAACACTGAATAAAAATTTTAAAATCAACATTAAAACAAAAGATTTTCTCATCATAATATTATATTTTAAGAGTTTACAAACTTTAATAATTCTCTGTACAATTTTTGTATGGGCAGTCCCACTACATTGAAATAAGACCCTTTTATTTCTTTTACTGCCACGTGTCCTATCCATTCTTGAATACCATAAGCTCCGGCTTTATCAAATGGTTTGTAATTTTTTACATAGTATTCTATTTCTTCATCCGAAAGCTCACAGAAACTTACCTCGGTAACCGAACTGAAAGTGCTTTTTTTTGATATTGACTTTAGGCAAACACCTGTAATAACTTTATGTGTTTTTCCGCTTAAAAATTTTAGCATTCCTGAAGCATTTACATAATTTGCCGGTTTGCCGATTATTTTTTTGTCGCATACCACTATAGTATCGGCTGTAATTAAAATGTCTTTTTCATCAACTAATGTATAAGCATCTGATTTTTTTTCGGCTAAAAAACACGCAATTTCTTCTGTTTTTAATTCCATTGGATAAGTTTCGTCAACATCAATAACTTCTGTTAAGGTGAAATTTATATTCAGAGCTGCCAATAACTCTCTACGTCGTTTACTTGCCGAAGCAAGTTTTATGTTGTAATTATTTAATACAGTTTCAAATTTTTTCATATAAGGCAAATCTAATTATAAAACAAAAGAATAATCCTGTGAACATTACAAACTCCGTTAACCTGATTAAAGTCAGGTATTTTTTTGGTTTTTCTCCAAAAAGAGATGAACTAAAAAGTATTGCTGCAGGAAATACTATCATCGAATAAATATAAAAATCAGCAAATATGAAGTTTTTAAAAAATATTAACTTTGACAAATATACTTCCCAACCAACTGTTACTAAGCCAATGAATAATAAACTTAATATAAATACCACAACATTTGCTTTTTTCTTTCCCCAAATAACCGGTATTGTATTAACGCCGGTTAAAGAGTCTCCTTTTATATCACGACAATCTTTTAAAATTTCACGAATTAGGTTAATTATGAATGCAAAAATTCCATATCCGAAAATAATCTGAACACTTAGTTTTACAGGTCTAATATTAATTTCATTCCATTCTGTAATACTTTTTTCGAAAGCAAAATATTCATTAACTCCAATAATTACTGCAATCAAACTAATAAATATTGCTACCGAAATGTTGTTAATTATTAAGTCTTTTTTTAATCTAACCGAATAAATCCACAAGTATATAACAGTTAAAATGTAGAATAGTGAAAGAATCGGTTTTCTTATCATAAAGCTGACTATAATACCCAGAATAATACCGAGAATACTAAAAACGAGATGATAAAAAATGGCCTGTCGTCTTTTAATTTTAAAGATTACAATAACGCTTTCGGGACGATTAATAAAATCTGTTTTGCGATCGAAATAGTCATTTATTACATTTCCTCCTGCAAAGATGAATAATGAAGATAAAATTATCAAAATTAGTTCAGGCTTTCCGACGGCAGGCGTTAATGAAAAATAATCAAACATTGGTGTAACAATACCGTAATGAAATGAAAACATGGTAAAGGCTACGAAAAACAACTCTTGCCATCGTATAAGTTTTAGAAATGCACCAATTTTATTTTTCATAAATTTTATTTATTCGTTCATAATAAATGCATCTTCATCATTAATCCATAAATTTTTTGCCCTTAGCAATTGTTCGAGTATGTCGCGAACGCAGCCTTCTCCACTCTTCTTATCTGAAATATATAAACTTAATATTTTAATTTCCTCGGCTGCGTCAGCCGGACAACAAGGTAATAAACATTTTTGCATAACTTCATAATCCGGAATATCATCACCTATATATAATAAACTGTCGTAAGAGAGACTGTATTTTTCTAAGAGGGCTTCAACATCAATTATTTTTCTTTTGCTGCCAATTATTACATCTTCAATGCCGAGTGCTTCGTAGCGATATTTTACACTCAGGTTTAAGCCTCCGGTTATTATGCAAATTTTTATTCCCTTTTTAAGAGCATATTTTAATACATATCCGTCTTTTACGTTGGTCGTTCTGATTAATTTGCCATTATCGTCAATTTGTAAAATAGAGCTAGATAAAACCCCGTCAACATCAATAAAAACAGCTTTTACTTTCTTTAAAAGTTCTTTATAATTTAATTCTTTAAGATTCATTTTTCTTTGATATTTGATAATTGGCAATAATGCTTTCGGATAATTTTTGATAAATCTCTTTTTCTAATGGATTATTTTCAAGTAATTCCAGATGTTTATTCATTATAATCTCGTCATGACGAATCGCAGGTCCGGTTTGGGATTGATAAGCACCGTTTTTTAGTATTTTATGAAAACTTTGTTCGAGCAGTGCACTCATAATCTCTTTGTCAATTTCAGCGTTTTTTAAAATTTTTTCTGCCAAATATACACAATGGTTCATAAAATTTGAAGCAAAAACGCCCGAAAGATGTAATTTTTTTCTTTTTTCATAATCCATTTCATAAAACTTGCAACCGAGCCTATCTATCAATTCTTTAAGTTCATTTAAAGATTTTGTGTCCGAGGCTTCTATACAAAAAGGGATTTTTTGATAATCCAAAATTTCAATATTTTTTGTGAAAGTTTGAAAAGGATATAAAACCCCATATCTGTCGGTAATATTTTTAAAAATTGCAGAGTCGAGACTGCCGGAAGTATGAACAAGAAATTTGCCTTTTAAATGGCTTGCTTTTACAGCAATATCAGAATTTGATGTATCGGTCATAGCAAAAATATACAAATCTGCCTTATCACTTATTTGCAAAATGTTATCAACAAACTCCGAATTAAACATTTTGGACATATTCTCTCCTTCAGTAAAATTTCTGCCAAAAATCTGAAGTATTTTTATGTTGCAGCCCCTGAAAAAGACGGCTAAATGAAAAGCAACATTACCTGTTCCCAATATTACAATTGAATTTATCATTTTTCTTGTATTGATATTATAAAAATGTTTTTTCTCCCTTCAAAAAGTTCTAATAATATTATTTTTTCAAATTTAACTGAAAAATTTTCAATAATCATAAACCATTTAGTAATTTTAATCGTCTAAAATTCGTAAAAATCTTGATATGAAAAAGTCTAAATTCTTAAAATTTTCTTTGAATTTCATTTTATCAATATTTATATTTTCACAAGCTCTTTATTCTCAATCAAATAAATTTGAAAGAACATACGATATATTAAATCAAAGGGGAGAGGTTTACTTTTCTTTTAATGTTGATTACGAAAAAATCAACTCTTTTTCAAGAATTATTTCACTTGATTCTTATGATTTTTTGAATAAAAGGGCTTATGCTTATGCCAATAAAAAAGAATTTGAGAAATTTTTGCTAACAGGTTATGATTTTGAAATTGTGGAATCATATTACGATGATTCTAAAGTTTTGAATGTTGCGACAAATATCTCGCAAATGTCTAATTGGAACCGGTATCCCAGCTATCCGGTATATGTGGAAATGATGAATAAATTTGTTGCTGATTATCCGGATTTATGTAAACTAGATACAATTGGATATACTACTAACGGAAGAATGCTGCTGGTATTAAAAATTTCCGACAATGCAAATATTGATGAAGCCGAACCTGAGTTCTTCTATTCCTCAACGATGCATGGAGACGAGTTATTTGGGGGAGTTTTGTATTTGCGGTTTGCTGATTTTTTGTTAAGTAATTATGGCATTGATGATGAAATAACTAATCTCGTTAATAATCTTGAAATTTTTATATGTCCTTTTGCTAATCCCGACGGCACATGGTATGGTGGTGACAATAACGTGTCTTCGTCTAGAAGATATACCGCTGCAGATATTGATATGAATCGCAATTTTCCTGACCCAATATACGGTCCTTATCCTAATGGTGAGGATTATGCAGTAGAAACTCAGGCTTTTATGAATTATGCTTACACCCGAAATTTTGTAATGGGAGCAAATACCCACGGTGGAGCAGAACTTGTCAATTATCCTTTTGATACCTACGAAGTTTTACCGGCTGATAATGATTGGTGGTATTATGTTTCGAGAATTTATGCACAAAATGCTCAGCAAAATTCTCCTTCAGGGTATTTTACTGATTATCCTGATGGAGTAACAAATGGTTATGCCTGGTATCAAGCTATTGGGACAAGGCAAGATTATATGAATTATTTCCATCATTGCAGAGAGCTTACTCTCGAATTGCATTCTACCAAAAAATTGGATTCCGATTTGTTACCGAATTATTACAATTATAACCATCGAGCAACAATAGATTATCTTAAGCAAGCTTTATATGGGCTGCATGGAGTAGTAACAGATTCTTTAACAAATCAGCCTATCGAAGCTAAAGTATTTATTGAAGGACATGATTTTTTTAATTCTCATGTCTTTTCATTCTTACCATATGGTGAATATCATAGGTATTTATATGAAGGGAATTATAATGTAACTTTTTCTGCTGATGGATACAAATCCAAATCTATTAACGTTAATATTGTTAATAATCAGCGAACAGATTTAAATGTTAAACTGATCTCATTAGATGAAGTTCCACCCACTGCTGATTTTTATTTTGAATACGAAAATGAGAATTGTTCTGGAATTATTAACTTTTATAATATTTCCGAAGCCTCTGATGACACTGAATATTTTTGGAACTATGGTGATGGAACAGATGTTGAAGAAGGGTTTGAATTTTCTCATTGTTTTTGGCAGAATGGAGTTTATGATGTTATGTTAATAGCAGTTAATTCACATGGTAGTGATACAATGATTAAAAGTATTTCTATAAATCTCTCATCTCCTGAGGGTGTTCATGATTATTTTATATGTTCTGATGAGGGTACGGCTAATCTAAGTATCATTTCTGACAATGATGTAATTTGGTTTAATTCTCTTTATGATGATGATATTGCCTATTATGGCAACAATTTTCAAACTCCAGTACTTGTAAATACAAAAACATACTATGTTCAAGAATATTATCCCGGAAATTTTCATATCGGAGGTGAACTAGATAATAGTGTAGGAGGTTCTTTTGTTACTAGTTCAAACGATTCTTATCTAATTTTTGATTGTTATCAGCCATGCGAGTTATTGTCTGTAAAAGTTTATGCACAAGGTTCTGGAATTAGAACATTTTATCTCAAAAATTCAATGGGGGAGATAATTTATCAAAGTTATTTTAATCTGAGTGATGGAGAGCAGACAATTTATTTATACTGGGATTTACCTGTTGGTTATAATCTTAGAATAGGCTGTAATCCAGTTAGTAATCTTTTTAGAGGCTATTCAGGATTATTTAGCAATTTTAATTATCCCTATAACATTGGAAATTACATCTCAATTAAAAGAAATAGCACAGTATTATGGAATGATAATTTAAAATATTATTCATATTTTTATAATTGGAAAATTAAAGAATTAGAATGTTTTTCGCAAAGAGTACCTGTTACTGTGTATGTAAACGAACAACCAAATGCATATTTTGAATATGAAACTGATGAGAACAATGTATATTTTAATAATCTTTCGACTGCAGCAGATGAATATATCTGGAACTTTGGTGATGAAAGCTCTTTATCCAACGAAGTTAATCCTGAACATCAGTTTGTTGAAGACGGGACATACACAGTTTCACTAACTGCAAATAGCCCGTGCGGCAGCTCAACTTATTCTGCAGATATTACTATCACATCTTCAGGAATTTTTAACAATAAAAAGACATTATTGGTTTATCCCAATCCGGTTAATGAAGAATTATTTATTGAAAATTTTACTGGCGATATTATTAAAATTGCAGTTAAAGATTTAAGCGGAAAAGAAATTGGCATATTTAAAAATATACAATCAGATAAAATTAAACTTAATTTTTCTGAATTTGAAAATGGTATTTATTTCTTGGAAGTATTTGAAAAGAAAGGCATACATTTAATAAAATTTTTAAAAATTAAATAGTTTTCTATGAAAAGGTTTTTTACATTTTTTTCGATTATCATTTTTACGCTTGTGCTTAATGCACAAAATGTTGACCCGAATGAATTTGCCGAACAAACAATTCAAGACAGGCTGGAGTTTTATTTTAAATTTGAGTGCGATTCCGTTCTTTTATTGAAGGAACTTGCCCGGAACATTTCCATTGACAAGGTGCAGGGAAAAACAATTTTCGCTTATGCAAATCCTGAGGAATGGGAATATTTTAAAACTAAAAATTTAAAATTCGAACCGGTATGGGATTATTATTTTGCTCCCAAATCCATTGTTATGGCAACAACTGTTGCTCAAATGGCAAATTGGGACAGATATCCAACATATGACGTTTATCTTCAAATGCTGGATAATTTTGCTGCTAATTACCCTTCTCTTTGTAAGGTTGAAATTATTGGTAATTCTGTCAATGGAAAACCCATTAAATCTCTTGTTATTTCTGATAATGTTAATTCAGATGAAGATGAACCATCATTTTGGTGGAGTGGGACAATGCATGGTGATGAAACAACTGGTTGGATTTTATTACTGAGATTAGCTGATTATTTGCTTTCTAACTATGGAACTGACCCTCAGGTTACATATTTAGTTGATAATATAAAAATATATATAAATCCTCTTGCTAATCCTGACGGAACATTTTATGGTTCCAGTTCTTATACAAGTATTGCAAATGCCCGAAGAAATAATCAAAATAATGTTGACTTGAACAGGAATTTCCCTAAAGTTCTGGGAGGAACAATTTCCATGCAGCCGGAAATCCAGTGTATGATGGACTATGTAGCCGGAAAACAATTTGTTATGTCAGCTAACACTCATGGAGGAATTGAACTTATAAATTATCCATGGGATTGCTGGAGAACTGTTGAAAATGCACATCCGGATGATAATTGGTGGTATTACGTTTCCACTGTTTATGTTAATAATGTTAGAGCATACAGCCCAACTTCCTATTTCGATGGTCCAGGACAAATGTACGACGGTTCTTATAACTATACAGGAATAACTCAAGGTGCGGATTGGTATTATGCTTATGGTTCAAGACAGGATTGGATGAATTATTTTGCCTACATCAAGGAAGTTACCCTCGAACTTTCAGATACAAAAAAACTGGATGTAGAATATCTTAATGCTCACTGGACTTACAATAAGCAAGCAATGTTAAATTATATGCAACAAGTTCTGTATGGGTTCAGAGGAATTGTTACAGATGCTTGTACCGGTCAGCCTTTAAGTGGAGTTAAGGTAGAAATTGTTGGACATGACAAAGATAATACTCATGTATATTCATTTGCTCCTGTTGGAAATTATCATCGTCCTATTTATGCAGGAACATATAATGTAACATTTTCTAAATCAGGATATCAATCTGTTACTCATACCGTTACGGTTCAGAATAATCAAAGTACAAGGCTAGATGTTCAATTGTATCCCATCGGTGTTGCTACCCCCAATTTTTCTGCTTCTCAATCAAGTGTTCCGGTTGGTACAAATGTTACTTTTACTGATCAATCTTCGGGAGGAACTGTTTCAAGCAGAAATTGGACATTTAACGGTGGAAATCCTTCTTCAAGCACAGCTCAAAACCCTGTAATTAATTATGCAAATCCTGGAAATTATAATGTTAATCTTCAAATTGTTAGCAATGGTTGTACACGTAATGAATTAAAGGAAAATTACATACATGTTTACATTCCTGGAGCTCCGACAGCAAACTTCCAGGCTAATAAAACTTTTACATGCGATGGAATAATTCAATTTACTGATCTTTCACAGGATGCAGTTTCATATTTCTGGGACTTTGGAGATGGAAATACTTCCACACAACAAAATCCACAACATACTTATACTGCTGATGGAATTTATACTGTTTATTTAACTGTTACTAATGCATATGGTTCGGACACAAAAACAATTACAGACTATATTACTGTAGATTTAGTTGAAAGTCCTGTAGTACAAGGTGCAGAATCATGTGGGGCAGCAACATTAACTTTAACAGCTTCAGGCGGGGACATTTTACAGTGGTACGATGCACCTAATGGTGGGGATCTTTTATTTACGGGAACTTCCCTAACACAAAACTTTACGCAAACTACAACTTATTATGTACAATCAGGATATAGTGAAGCAATTTATGATGCCGGAAATACTCAAATAAATACAAATGGTGGCAACCATACCGCCTCAAATGCTTATTATTTGATTTTTGATGCATATAAACCTTTCAGACTTGTTTCTGTGCAAGTAAACTCAGGTACTGCAGGAAGTAGAATTATTGAATTACGTAATAGTAGTGATCAAGTTTTACAAACAATCACAGTAAACCTTACTACAGGCATTAATACTGTTACTTTGAATTGGGATATACCTCAAGGATCGAATTACCGATTAAAATGCGGAACATCAACTCCCAATTTATGGAGGAACAATACCGGAACCAACTTCCCATATACCTTACCAGGTGTACTTTCAATCACCGGCACAAATGCAGGAGATCCTAATTATTACTATTATTTCTACAATTGGAAAGTTTTATACGGGGATGAATGCGTAAGTGTAAGAACTCCTGTTACTGCAGCAATACATGAAGTCCCCGCTGCTGTAACTGTAAGCGGCGGCGGTAGTCAATGCGGCGGCACTATGACTCTAACAGCTACCGGTGGAACAGGCGGTATTATTTATTGGCAAGGAACAACTTCAAGCGGAACCAGCACTTCAACTCCTTCTACATCGCAAATAGTTTCTGCAAGTGGGACATATTATTTCAGAGCTCTTGCCGGATCATCCTGCTGGGGACCACAAGGTTCTGCAACCGTTACAATCAATCCTATTCCTGGAGATGTTACAGTAAGTGGCGGTGGTAGTCAATGCGGTGGCACTATGACTCTTGCAGCTTCAGGAGGAACAGGTGGTACTATTTATTGGCAAGGAACAACTTCAAATGGAACCAGCACTGCAACTCCTTCTACATCGCAAACAGTTTCCGCAAGTGGTACATATTATTTCAGAGCAAGATCAAACGAAGGTTGTTGGGGACCACAA
>CALJNE010000088.1 GCA_937982115.1 uncultured Bacteroidales bacterium
CCGAATACACACCGAGGTATGGCGTTGAAAAATCATTTCAGAGCGAAGCTGACCTAGAAAAAGAGTTTATCCAGCAATTGACAAACCAGGGGTATGAATATATAGCCTTAAAATCAGAAAATGACCTAATAGCCAACTTGCGAAAGCAACTTGAAAAACTTAACAAAATTAAGTTTAGTGATAACGAATGGAATCATTTTTTTATATCGGAACTTGCCAACACCAATCATGGCATTGTAGAGAAAACAACCACCATTCAGGAAAATTATATCAAAATCTTAACCCGCGACGATGGCACAAAGAAAAATATTTATCTACTCAACAAAGACAATATTCACGAAAACACTCTACAAGTTATCAATCAATACAAAGCCGAGGAGGGACAACGCAAAAACCGATATGATGTAACAGTGCTAGTCAATGGACTTCCGCTTGTGCATATTGAACTCAAGCGCAGAGGAGTTGCTTTAGAAGAAGCATTTAACCAGATTAATCGCTATCAAAGCGAAAGTTTTTGGTCGAATTCAGGGCTTTTTGAGTATGTTCAACTCTTTGTTATCTCCAATGGCACGCATACCAAATATTACAGCAATACCACACGCTTTCACCATATTAAAGAAACAGAAGAAGGCATAGCCAAAAAAGGCAAACGCACCAGCAATAGTTTTGAGTTTACCAGCTTTTGGGCTGATGCAAATAATAAGCCTATTGCAGATTTAATCGACTTTACAAAAACATTTTTTACAAAACATACACTTTTGAATATCCTTACCCGATATTGTGTATTTACAGTTGATAGACTGCTTCTTGTTATGCGACCTTATCAAATTGCTGCAACTGAAAAGATATTAAACAAAATACAAATCAGCAACAATTACAAAAAAGTAGGCACCGTAGAAGCAGGTGGATACATCTGGCATACCACAGGATCGGGTAAAACATTAACAAGCTTTAAAACAGCTCAGTTAGCAAGTAAATTGCCCTATATCGACAAAGTACTTTTTGTAGTGGATAGAAAAGATCTAGATTATCAGACCATGCGTGAGTACGATAGATTTGAAAAAGGTGCAGCCAATAGCAACACCAGCACTGCCATCCTAAAAAAACAGATTGAAAATCCCAATGCTCACATCATTATTACCACAATTCAAAAACTAGAACGATTTGTAAAACAAAATAAAGGACACACAATTTTTAATGGACATGTAGTTTTGATTTTTGACGAGTGTCACCGCTCACAATTTGGCGAAATGCACAAGATTATAACCAAAGCCTTTAAAAATTATTATATTTTTGGCTTTACTGGCACTCCGATTTTTGATAAAAATGCCTCCTCAAGCAACAAAACGATTTTCAAAACAACCGATCAAGTTTTTGGTGAAAGATTACACACATACACCATTGTTGATGCTATTACCGATAAAAATGTACTTCCTTTCAAAGTAGATTATGTTGCTACCATGAGAGAGAAAGAAAATATTGAAGATGCAAAGGTTTATGATATAAATCGAGAAGAAGCCTTGATGGCACCTGAACGAATAAGCAAAATAGTAGAGTACATTCTCAAAAACTTTGACCAGAAAACTAAACGCAATATTTACTATAAACTCAAAGAACGCCGTTTGGGTGGATTTAATTCCATATTTGCTGTGTCGTCTATCGAAGCTGCCAAAAGATACTATACAGAATTTAAAAAACAGATTTCCTGTTTACCAGAAGACAAGCGATTAAAAATAGCTCTAATATATAGTTTTGGAGAAAATGAACAAGAAGCAGATGGTATATTCGACGAAAACTCTGAAGATACTAGCGGACTTGACCAGAGTTCGCGTGATTTTCTTGAAAGTGCCATCAGGGATTACAACGACTTGTTTGGCACATCGTTCGATACCTCTTCTGATAAATTTCAGAATTATTATAAAGATCTCAGCGAACGGGTAAAAAATCGAGAAGTAGATATTTTAATCGTTGTTAATATGTTTTTAACAGGTTTTGATGCCACAACATTAAATACTTTATGGGTAGATAAAAATTTACGATATCATGGACTTTTACAGGCATTTTCTCGCACCAATCGAATACTAAACAACATAAAGATACATGGTAATATAGTTTGTTTTCGCAAACTAGAAAAAGCTACAAATGAAGCTATTGCCTTGTTTGGAAACAAAGAAGCTAGATCAGTTGTATTATTAAGACCTTATCAAGATTACTATAATGGTTATAATAATGGAGAAAAGTATATACCAGGATACAAAGAGCTTATTGAAAAATTATTAGCAGATTTTCCAATTGATCAAACATTTAAAACAGAAACGCAAAAAAAGGAATTTGTCAAATTATATGGTGAAATTTTAAAAATTCAGAATATTCTTTCAGCATTTGACGAATTTCAAGTAAAAGATCAGATTATTTTAAGCGAGAGACAGATTCAAGATTATCATAGTATTTATATTGACCTTTACAATGAATTTCGTAAGACAAAACAAGCAGAAGCAGAGAATATTAATGATGATCTTGTTTTTGAAATAGAACTCATCAAACAGGTGGAAATCAATATCGACTATATTCTTGAACTTATACAGAAATATAAAAACGAACATAAAAAAGATGATGAAATCATAACTAAAATTAATAAATTGATCAATTCAACTGTTAAACTGAGAGACAAAAAAGAACTTATTAGCGATTTTGTTAACTCCCTCGATCCAAGCTCACAAGTGGAAGAATCTTGGACAGAATTTGTACACAAAAAAATGAAACTTGAACTAGATAATATCATTAAAGAAGAAAAGTTAAACCCACAACAAACTTATAAATTTATAGAAAAATCTTTTAATAATGGTTTTATAACAGATATAGGTGAAGAATTTGCCAAAATTTTACCCCCTATATCACGATTTTCGCA
>CALJNE010000089.1 GCA_937982115.1 uncultured Bacteroidales bacterium
TGAAATCAAAGATATTACTTACTCTGTTATATCTTCTACATTATTCTACTGGTATTGGATAAATCATTCTGATTGTTATAATCTTAAATTAAATGAAGTTTTGAGCTTTAATTTAAATATGTACCCAAATAGAAATATAAATAATAAACTAATTAATTTAAGTTATCTTTTAGAGCAAAATCTTTATGATAACGCAAGGTTAGTTACTTATAATAAAAAACGTGGATTAACAGTTTACCAGGAATTCAAACCACGCGAATCCAAACACATAATCGATGAAATCGACACAGTCTTAGCCGAGCATTACGGATTTACAGAAGAAGAACTCGACTTTATCATCAACTACGACATAAAATACCGAATGGGGAAAGAGAATAATGAGGAATAAAGAAAGTTAAATATTTTACTATTATGAAAAATTATATAAAAATAAATCCTAATGTGGTTAAAGGTATTAGAGAATATCTTAAAATAGATTTAGCAGGTGCTTCAAAACATTCCAAATTATCTGCAAAGAGAATCAGCGAGATTGAATCTAATTTGCCAGAAATAAGCAAACCAACCCTTGCTGAATTAAAAGCACTTGCGAAAGCATACGATAAATCATTAGCCACTTTATTATTGCAAAAATTTACTAAAGAGAAACCCATACCTAAAGACAGAAGAACGATTAAATCAGAAGAAATAGGTCTTTTTGATATAAAAACTATTCAAGTCATTGAGAAAGCACGGGCATTAGGAGAATCATTCTTAAAACTAAAAACAGAACTGAACATCCCCATTAAGAGATTTAGTGATTCAGCAACGCTTTCAAATGATCCAAATATAATTGCTGCCCAATTTAGAAAAGATTGGGGATTATCTGATATAAATAAACAAATGGATGTCCAAAAAGCTTTTGAAATGTTTATTGAAATTGTAGAAAATCTTGGGGCATTTGTTTTTCAACTCCCTTTAAACAAGGATAAATTAAGAGGTTTTTCAATCACAGATGAAGAAATACCAATCATCGTAATCAAAAGAGGTAACGAACCTATTACAGCTAAAATATTCACTTTATTTCACGAAGTTGGGCATTTATTACTAAATGAATCTGGAATGTGTGACATTACTTTGAGTAATAAACAGCAAGTTGAAAAATGGTGTAATGCTTTTGCTTCAGAAATTTTAGTGCCTTCAGACGAATTCCTTTCAAATGATATTGTAAAAAATTATATAAGCAGAAAAGAAAAAGAATGGAAAAAAAATGACTTGATTGAAATTGGAAAAGAGTTTTTTGTTGGTCCACTTGTCATCTTAAGAAAACTTTATGAATACAATTTGACAACAAAAAAATTCTATAAAGAAAAATTAGAGGTGTGGAATAAACCCACTTTTGGCAGAGCCAAGGAACCAAAAGGGAGACAAATTCCTAAAGAAATAGTAAGTGAAAAAGGGAAAACATTTATTGGTTTGGCTTTTAGTGCATATGAACAAAACAGAATAAACTTAAAAGAATTATCTGATTACCTCGGTGCTAAGTTTATCTACATTCCACAAATTCGTCAACAGTTATATGGTTAACGAATGAGCGCCGACTTATTTAACCAAACTGTATATGTTATTGATTCCAGCGCTCTGATAAACCTAAAAAATAAATTTGATTATGATAATAATGTATTTAAGGCTATCTGGGAGGAGATTGAAGAATTAATTCAAAATGATGCTTTAATTACAATAGATTTTGTAGAGAAAGAGATTATTGAAGATTATCTCGGTAACCAAGACTTTTTAATAAAATGGATTAAGAAGTTTAAGCGTAAGAGAAAATTTGTTAAGAAAATAGATGAAGATGTTATTAATGAAGCCATTCCGATAATAAATAATGAATATGATTCTGGATTTCTAAAAAAGAACAAATTAGCTGATGGAAAAGATGAAGCAGACCCATATTTAATTGCCATTTGTAAATTAAATGGATATAAACTCATTTCAGATGAGAAGAAATTTGTTTCGAACAAAATCCCAGAAGTTGCTAAAAAATATGCAGTAGAATGTATTAGTCTATATGAGTTTTTTGAAGAGCGTGGTTTGAAGATGGTAAGAAAAAATGGTAGTTAGATTAAAAAGGTAATTAGAATAATTCGTTGGAAATTGAAATTCATAAAAAAATATTTAACAGAATAGAAGATGCACTATCTCGGTAATAAAGAAATTTTACACAATTATAAAATTGGATTCTTATGCTCCCGCAAAGTACCTGCAAATATGATTCTACAAACATACGATTGGGCAATAAAGCAACGCGATGAAAATGTTTGTGTTGTTTCCGGGTTTCATTCCAAAATTGAAAAAGATGTGTTTGAAATTTTGATAAAAGGTACTCAACCTATAATCCTTGTGCTTGCGCGTGGAATGATGAAAAGATTTGATAAAAAAATAAAAAAGTTGTTAGAAGAAAATAGAATTCTTATTCTGAGTCCGTTTGATGAAAAAGTAGCTCGTCCAACTTACAAGACAGCTCAAATAAGAAATGAAACTATTGCAAAAATTTCAGATAAGTTTTACATACCTTTTTGCTCACCTAAAAGTTCACTTTATAAAATTAAGGAGTCTTTTAAGGAAAAATTGATATTGTCATAAGTTTGTTTAATTATATCCTTAGTATTACAAAAAGCCTTTTATAGTAAATTCATTTAATAAAAAGATAATTCAGAATTAATTTTTAAGCGTATCTGAAGCGAATGTGAAGCAACTGTGGAGCGAATTTATAGCGAATGTTAAATATGTCTAATACGATTATTCTATAAAAGTATATTGTTTTTTGAGTTATAAATCCTTGCAATCTCTAAAATCAAAATTCATAACTTAAGTGGGCGCTGAAGGATTCGAACCTCCGACCCTCTGCTTGTAAGTCATTGAATAAGTTTTGATTTTATTATTTATTACCAATTTTTTGGGTTTTTATGCACTTAATTTATCTGTTTTTGGGAGGTTTCGGGGGTAATTTCGGGGGCGGAATTTTTATACTAATTTTTATTTGAAACAATATCAGATGGAGGAAGCGAAGGCACGATTTTTTTTCAGTGGAACGAGTGAAGTGCTTAAATTATATCATTAGCACGGAACGAGTGGAAAAGAAAAAGCGTGCCTTCGCTTCACCTTGTCGCCGATGATGTGATAAGGGTGCGAATGGTTGGTTTTAACGCTTTAAATAAAATGGCACTGTTTGAGCAACTCAACCAGTGCTAATGTAGAGATTAAAGCTCAGGCTTGGCCCAGTCTCGACAAGTCGAAGACTTGGCGGGAAGGCCAAGCCTTGACGGCTCAGTCTTGGCCCAGTCTCGACAAGTCGAAGACTTGGCGGGAAGGCCAAGCCTTGACGGGCAGGCGGCTTTATTTGTTATTCAGCAGAGAGAATTTCTTCTTTTCTGTTTTTTAGCAAAGGCATTAAGTTTTTCTTTTCTTTTTCATTGAGTTTTTTATAATACTTATTCAATTCATCAATAGAATTTATTTTGTTTATTTCTTCTGTGTAATTCCTTTCGAGTTGTCTTTGATTTGATTTTGCATTTAAATCAATTGTTGCAGAATTTAGTTTTTGATCAGTATCATTATTGACTTCATCATTGATAAAATCTTCAAGGTCCTGAGTGAAAATATCACTTGCAGCGGTGGCAGTGAGAATAGCATCAACTAAGGATCTTTTTTTAGCCATCTTCAAAACGGTGTTGTAATTATCCTGAATGTTGTCAAATTCAATTTTGTCCTGCCAAACCCAATTATTACCAACCTTTTTCCATTTACCTTTTCCTTCTGCTTTTAGTCTTTCTGATTCTGCTTGATTTGGTTTGTAAGGGCTATCAATATATCTGAATCTGAATTTGCTCTCTAAGGTTGAGCAGATACCTACACCTTGGGCAATTATCTGACCTGAAGGAATGTGAGTAAGAGTTGTAATGATTTCATATTCCCGGTGACCTTTATCGAAATCTTTTGTTCGGATTTCATAGGTTGGAGCTAAGCGAAACATAAAGGCAAGTTTTTCGGCACCGGGTTTAAGCAGAACTAGTTTATCTCCGCAGCCTGGAATTTTTCCATAGTGTTCATCTTCTTTCATAGCTTCTTTCATTAGTGACTGAATTGCACTGATTTGCTGCAAAACATCTTGAGTTGAATAATGGGAAAATGTGAGCTTAGATTGTTCTGGTTGATATTCAGAGAGCTGATTGTTTTTTTGTAAAGCATTTGCGGAAGAATTTTTGTTAGACATTGCGGACCTCCTATTTGATTATAATGTTTTGTTTTTCAACGAGGTCGATCCCATCAGGGATTAAACCAGTTGACTTAATTAGATCTTTTACTTTGGTTTTTTGGATTTCAATTTTAATTGAAACAAGTTCGGGATATTGTTCAGCGAATTTCTTTTCATCAATGAAAGGCGATACTTCAACTGATTCTGATTTACGCCAGGATATAGAGAAATTTTCTCCGTTGATCTTTTCACCTTCGAAGAGATTATTTTTTAAGTAATGCTTAATGAATTCGATTTTGTTTTCAATTTGTTTTTTCTTCTGTTGAAGATTTTTTATTTCATCAGCAACAGCATTTTGAAAAGCTGATAAATTTTTGAAGAGTAAACAGATGTTTTGAATTTTTGTTTGTCTTTGAATTTGTAAATCATCAATCTGTTTAGCTAAAGCGGTTGAATTATCTTCATTACTTTCATCATCTAATTTTTCAAATAGATTTTCAATTTCAAGGTTAATTTCATATAGTTTCATCTTAATTTTCCTTAAATAGTGTTCAAATGTTCACTAAAAAATAAGTTATTTAATTTTTAAAAGCAAGAAATATTTTTAAGCTTTCCTTAAAGATGTAATTTACCATCATTTTCAAATTGCAAAAGATTTTCAATTGCTAAATCAGGTAAAAGAAAATGGACAATTTTCTGAGAATAAAAGGACGCTTTATAGAAATACCATTTATTCAGTTTTGCGGACCTTAGCCAGGAATCAATATAAGCCGCAGAGTTTTCATAAGTGTAATTTATCCCAGCAAAGCTGCATAGATAACAAGCTGATAATTCTGCAATAAGTTCTTCGAAGCCATAATCTCTATTTTTATCATCTAAGCCGGGACGCGAGATTCGATTTTTGTTTAAGCACCAATGAGAAATTTCGTGAAAGAAAGTTGATAGATATTCAGAGAGAGAAGAGAAGCAATAAATATTAGGCATTGTAATAATATCAGTTGAAGGACAATAATAAGCGCTGCCTTCGTAGGTATGACGATAATTTATTTTGAACTTTTTTAATATCGCTGATAAAAATTCTTCTCCCTGAAATTTAATTTCAGGAATAAGATCAGGAATTTGATTGACGATTAAAGATAGATTAAAAACATTGTGAAATTGAAGGAAAGGAATTCTTTTAAGTTTTTCTTCATCGTCAATTTCAAGAATTTTCCAGAAAATAACTAGATCAGATTTGCTTCCGTTTTTCAATTGAAGATTGTGTTGTTTTAACTGAAGAAAAGTTGCGTAATAAGGTGATGGGTAATCATTTTTACAGAGTAAAAAGTTGTTTATTCCGGAATAAGGACGCTTTGAAAAATAATTTCTCGGAATTCCTTTTTGAAAAGGCTTACGCCAGAACAAGCCACCTTTTTCAAGGTGGCTCATAATCTGAGAATTAATCTGATCAAAATTCATTTTTAATCTCCTTTCCATCTTTCCAGATCAAACGTTCCCAAATTCTGACAATCATTGCAGGTGATTCGATGTAATAAAGGTTTTTAGAAAAGATGACACTGCAGGAACCAGATTTTTTATAAATCTTTTCGGCTTCGCGGATTGCTTCGGATTCATCATCCGAAACAATCTGGAAACCTGAATCATCAATTATTTTTTTCAATATCATTTTATCTCTCCAAGGAAATTTTATCAATAGTGAATTAAATGCGGAGCAAGCAAAGAAAATCTTTTGAAATTGAAAAGAAATTTTTTGCTTACACGTTGAGGAATTTTCAAAAATATTACTTTATAAGTATTGCCTTTGTAGGATAAATCTCTTTCTTCAATCAGGAAATGATCAAAATTTGAACGGACCCAGTTAAAGAAAAGATTTCCGTAATGCTGAGGTTTAAAGAAGAAAACCAGCTGGCCACAAAGACCGTTAAGGACATCATTAAACGGGCGTGCGCCGATATAAGAGCAACGGCAGCGGAGAGCAAAGCTCCCCACTGCTAAAACTGAAAGATTAAACACAATCCCTCCAAAATTTACAGATTTTATAAATCTCTTTATGATTTTTTTTAATCATAGCTGCCAAGAGGAGATTTGCACTAAAATAAAATCCCTTGCTAACCAAAAATCTATGAAGGGTAAACCTTTTACCGATTATTTGATTATATAAATTATTCATTGTTAATCCTTTCAAATAGTTGATTGATGTTGTTTATTTAAGAACGGGTTTGTGCCCGCAAAAAAAAATTTTTAAGCCCGCTAAAAACCAAAAAAGGGCTGTGCGAAGCACAGCCAGAACACAAAAAAAGGTGGCACGCAAGGGCGAAGTTTCGCAAAGTTTTTTATGGCGAAGCCATTCAAAAAACTGCAGCGAACGAGTTCATATACCCTTGCGTGACGGATTCCTTTTTTGTGTATTTTTCATTATGCGGGCTTAAAAAATTGAAAAAAAATATGGCGAAGCCATACCATCAAAAGAGGGACGGAGCGGTGGCAAGATTTTTTTTATAGTGTTTTTTTCAGGCGAGGGAGAGGCAAAATTATCAAAAGGAAGCCACGAACCGAGCCAAGAAAAAACAGAGAAAAAGCGTGCCACCGCTTCCGTGAGGGGTGGGTTTGTGGGATAAAAAAAAAGTGCGAAGCACACCTGAGGAATTTACCTGCCGAAGGCAGGATTGAAAGATGGCGATGGCAAGCGTTTAAAAATAATAAGGAAACAAAAATATAATATAAATATTAAAACTGCTTATTATTTTTTATCGCTTGCCTACGCCACAAAAATGCCTTCTAAAAATGTTTATTTGCAAGGAACGAAGCAAGTAAACATTTTTAATAAAGGGTGTGCAGGGCAGAATTTTCAGCTAAAGGGAGTAAGGATATAGTATGGAATAAGAAGGATAAGGATAAAGAAATGAATGAGGATTACCAGCTATGTTTGAAAAGGATTATTTAAAGAAATAAAGTTAAAGTTAAAATCACAAAAGGAGTTTTAAGAAGGGAGAAAAGTATAAATAATATTAGGGAAACAAATTTGCAGAGAAAGGGAAACCTAAATAAGATAGAGAGATTAGTTACATAAGATGAAAACCAGAGGAGAAAATTAGTTGAAATTCTGCCATGCAGGGGAGGTTTGGGGGATGGCGGGAGGGTAATAATAAAAGTGCGAAGCACACCAAAAAAATAAAAGATAAAATTAAGATTAAAGTTTAGGAAAATCGACCGTGAACAATTCCACAATCCGCCTAAACTTTTTTTAGGCGAGATAAATCCGTCAGAAATTCGTTCTGCCGAGATAAATGGTTCGATTAAAACCAAAACCGCTCGATGATGCAAAGAAACAAGTTATGGAGTCTCAATTCCACAATCCGCCTAAACTTTTTTTAGGCGAGATAAATCCGTCAGAACTTCGTTCTGCCGAGATAAATGGTTCGATTAAAACATTTTACACAGCAACAACAGAACGTGTTGCTGTTGAGTCTCAATTCCACAATGGTTCGATTAAAACGATTTTAAAAGGCTGTTAATAAAACATGA
>CALJNE010000090.1 GCA_937982115.1 uncultured Bacteroidales bacterium
CTCTTACTTCCAAAACTTCTTTGTACAAAGAAATTACTCGAGGACTCCAGGGATTGCGTTTGTATTTTTTGGGTTTGTCCATTTTTAATCAGAAAGTTTTTGCAAAGGTAAAAATAATTTTCACACAATTTTGATATTTTAAATTTTTATTTTTATAATACCTTTTTGAAAATTTTTGCTCTCCCCCCTATTTATTGTTGTATTGTTGTATTGTTTTATTTTTCCTTTCGTAATCTCTATACGAATTCTATATTTGAGCATATTTTTCAGAAAAATACTACATTCGCATTTAATTAAATTTCAATAGCTTTCGATTATTGAATTTATAAGTATTTAATCATCAAAATCTAGACTTAATTGACAAGTGGATGATTTAGTTTGGGATTTATCATTTTTGGTGGAAAGATTGGTCTCATCAGAATTTTCTCCGGTAATCTCTAAAATTAACTTATCGGCAGTTTGCCTCATTACTTCTATATCCTCAATTTTAGGAATTCTAGCTTTAATAAAACTTTGAAATTCTAGATATTTTTCCTCAAATTTCTCGACATAAACCTTAACAGTAGCTATTGAAGGATTAGTAAAGTGTTTACCACCGTTTGCAATTCTTTTCTGATCGTCTTCAAAAAGTTTTTTTGCTTTTAATAGAAATTCTTCATAGTCTTTTGCGTCGGGTATTTCAAAAGGATATTTTAATCCGTAATATTCAGCAGTACTTTCGGAAAATTCTTCTCTGTCAATTGCCATTGACAAAGCCATAATATAATGCTGAAAATACTTTTTTGCCTTTGCAAACAATTTTAAAACTTCATTCTCAAAATTTGTTCTTTGTTCATCATATAATTTGTAAAACGAATTTATTTTTTCAAAATTATCAATCTGAGTACTGATAACTATTTGAAGATCTTCTTCAAGATTTTCATAATCTTTTTCATAAATACTTTTTAGTTTTATCAGCCTTTCTTCGTCGGTCATAATATGAAATTTCACAATTCAAAAATAATGTTTTTTTATTTGGTCAAAATATTAAAAGCTAATGTTATTTTAATTTTTGCTGTCTATTGCATGAAAGTTTCAGAAAATATTTTTCTTTGGATTGTTTAAGCATGAAATTTATTATTTTTGCATATTGATTTGGAAAATACTGTAAAGATGTTATTATACAAAAGAATATTACTAAAATTAAGCGGAGAGTCTTTAGCCGGAAATAAAAAGCAAGGATTCTACGAAAATGTTTTAATAGAATATGCCCAACAAATTAAAGAAGCTGCTGATTTAGGTGCAGAAATTGGGATTGTTATTGGTGGGGGGAATATATTTAGGGGATTATCAGGTCAAGCTAAAGGATTCGACAGGGTGAAAGCCGACCAAATGGGGATGTTAGCAACTGTAATTAATTCTCTGGCTCTTCAAAGTGCTTTAGAATCTCTCGGGGCAAAAGTTAAGCTTTTCACTGCTGTAACAATTGAATCAATAGGAGAGCGTTTCTCGAAAACAAAAGTTATTGAAGCTCTTAAACAAGGTTATATTTGTATTTTTTCCGGAGGTACCGGAAATCCATATTTTTCAACTGATACAGCATCTGCATTAAGAGCAATTGAAATTGAAGCTGATGTTTTGTTAAAAGGGACACGTGTTGAAGGAGTTTATACCGCAGATCCGGAAAAGGATCCTTCAGCAAAAAAATACGATAGAATTTCCTTTGATGAAGTTTACAATAAAAATCTTAAAGTAATGGATTTAACGTCTTTTACTTTATGTAAAGAAAATAATATGCCCATTTTGGTTTTCAATATGGATAAAGAAGGCAATTTATTAAAGGTTTTGAATAGTGAAAATATAGGAACAAAAATTACTAACTAAAATATTGAATATTATGGAAGAACTTGATTTATACATTGATACCGCAAAAGAAGGAATGGATGGAGCTCTTCAACATTTAGAAAAAGAATTATCAAAAGTCAGAGCAGGGAAAGCAAATCCAAGCATGCTTGATTCTGTTAAGGTTGAATACTATGGAGTTATGTCACCTTTATCTCAAATTGCAAACGTTTCGGCTCCGGATGCAAAAACAATTTTTATTCAACCTTGGGATAAATCTGTTATCTCAGCAATTGAAAAAGCCATTCTTGCTGCTAATTTAGGTTTCAATCCTCAAAACAATGGTGAGGTTATAAGAATTCTTGTACCACCTTTAACAGAAGAACGCCGTAAACAATTGGTAAAACAAGTAAAAAGTCTTGGTGAAACAGCAAAAATTGCAATCCGTAACACTCGACGCGATACCATTGAAGAAATTAAAAAATTAAAAAAAGAAGGTCTAAGTGAAGACCTCGCTAAAGACGGTGAAGAAAAAGTTCATAAAATGCATGAAGACTATATTAAAAAAGTTGATACAATTATAGCCACTAAAGAAAAGGAAATTCTAACAGTTTAGAATTGATTTTTTCCCTGAAAAACTAAACTTTTATCCACCATATTTTCCCGATAAATCTTTTGTAAAAATGAATTGTCGGGATTATTTTTTTCTTTTATTAATCCTTTGCTTTTTCAACCCAACTTCATGAAAAGAACCTCCTCCTTTTTTAATATCGGGAACTTTTACCGGATTTTTCTTTTGATTAAGCTGTTTTTCATCTTCGAGTAAGAACGTTGAAATTGTAAGACCTTCTGGAATTTCTATCTTTTCAAAAGGAATATCTATAATAAATTCAGGCTGCTTTTCTAATGAACTGATCATTAAAATTTCCGTTCCTCCTGCTCCTGCCCTGCCTGTACGCCCTACGCGATGTATAAAGTCGTTATAAGACTCAGGAACCGAAAGATGAATTACATGACTAACTTCTTTAAAATCTAAACCCCTTGAAACAATATCTGTTGCTATGAGTACCTTAATTTTCCCTTTTTCAAACAATTTTATTGTATTAAATCTGTTATTTTGAGCCTTGTTTGAATGCAAAACTCCGATGTTATCAAGACCTTCTTCAGTAAGCTTATCATAAGTATAGTCGGCAAGTTTTTTGCCTGAAACAAAAATCAATGTCTTACTAAATTCATTTCTCGAAAGTAAAAATTTTAGAAGTTCAATTTTAGTATTAATATTTGGAACCTCATAAAGCAAATGTTTTATTCTTTCTATTGGGAGATTTTCATCTTCGATTCTAATTATTTCAGGTTCTAAAAAGTACTTATTAATTAATTCCTCTATTTCTTGATCAAGAGTCGAGGAAAACATAAGGTTTTGCCTTTTTTGGGGAAGAATATCTAGAATTTGTTCGAGTTGTGGTCTAAAACCAAGACTTAAAAGTTCATCTACTTCATCAATAACTAATTTCTTAATATTACTAAAACGTACAATACCTGTAACAGCAATATCAAAAATACGTCCGGGAGTACCAATGATAATATCAACTCCGCCATCATTCAAATATTCTATTTGTGTTTTAATGTTTGTTCCCCCATAAACCTCCTTTATGCGTAAATTTTTATATTTACAAATCTTTACTGCCTCATCTTTTACCTGCAAAACTAATTCACGAGTGGGCAGAACTATTAAGGCTCGCGGATGCTTTTCTTTTGAAAATTCAAGCATTCCCAATAAAGGTAAAAGATAGGCAAAGGTTTTCCCCGTACCGGTAGGAGCAATACCTACTACATCCTTGCCGGCAGAAATTCTGCGAAAAGTTTTTCTTTGAATTGGAGTAGGATAAACATATTCCAATTCATCCAATGCTTTTAGCAAAAATTTATTTACACGTAATTCTTGAAAATTCACGAAAAAATATTTTATCTTTTGAAAAAATTATACTTCTAAAGGCAAATCTATATTCCACCAATCATCTTTTTCTATTACACAAGGAGTATTTAGAATGCTGACACCTACATCATTAGAAGTTTTAATATTAAATGAATCTCTGTTAATAATTAGATGGTAAGCAACTCCTCTATATTTAAATCTCACTTTTAGTCTTTCTAATTTATCAGGTAATTTAGGATTTATGGAAAGTACTTTAGATTTGAATTCTATTCCCGCATATACATTGAGGTAATACATAACCGTTGCAGCCATAACTCCGGAGTGTATCCCTTCTGCTGTTGTTCCTCCTTGAATATCAATATAATCACTCATCAATGCTTCGCGATACAGTTTGTTTGCTATATCATAAAGTTCAAGTTTATTGGCAACATAGGCATGAACAATTCTGCTTAAAGTACTTCCATGTGAAGTTCTTTTTAAGTAATAGTAAAAATTCTTTTCGAGATAATCTTTACTTAATCCATAACCCAATTGCACAAATGTTTCGTTTACTTCTTTATCACTAAGATTATAAAAGATCATCAATACATCGGCTTGTTTTGCAAGTTTATATTTATCGGGATCATCGCCCTCCGCTTTCAAAATTCTATCCATGCGATAGATGTTACCGTACTTCCGCTTATAATATTCCCAATCTAATTCTTTTAAGTTAAAATACCCGTCGAACTGTTCTATTATACCTTCTTCGTTAATATTAACATTCAGGTTCTCGCTTATTTCTTTCCATTTTTTCAATTCCTCCTCAGAAGGACAATGATCACAAGGCTTTATATTTTTATATTTATAATACAGATTAAGAGTTTGAGTTAATGTCCAAGCCAGCATTACATTAGTGTAGGCATTGTCCCTGAGCCCGCCTCTTTCATCGCTGTATTCTGCTTTTTCGTGAAATTCATCCGGCCCCATCATATTCTCGGTATGATAACGAAAATCTTTTGCGGAATATTTACATGCCGAAACAAAAAATCTACAAATTTCAACAAGCATCTCCATACCGTATTTATTCATAAAATCATTATCATTTGTAGCCTGATGATATCTTATAATATTGTATGCTATTGCCAGAGAAACATGACGTTGATTACGACTGTAATCAGTCCCCCATTTTCCGGACTTTGGATTTAAATGCAACTCCTGAGTTTCTTCTTCACCTGTACTTCCACTTTGCCATGGAAACATAGCTCCGCTATAACCATTATCTACAGCATATTTTCTTGCAGCAGCAAGTCGCCTGTATCTATACATCAGCATAGATCTGGTAATTTCAGGAAAATGAATATTGTAAAACGGCAAAATAAACAATTCATCCCAGAAAATATGACCCCGATATGCTTCACCGTGTAATCCCCTTGCCCCAATACTTACATCAAGATCACATATATGTTTTGATGCCGAGATCATTGTATGATATATATGTAGCCTCAATAACTTCTGTGCTAATCTGTCACCGTTGATACTTATATCAGCCTCATCCCAGATTTTTTTCCATTCTTCAACAGACTTATTTATTTCGTCAGACAACAATTCAAAACTTTTTGCTTTTTCGATAACATCAACTTTAACTGGATTTAAACTATTATTGTATGCTACTATTTTTCTAACAACAAAATCCTTGTTCTCTTTTACTTCAGAAACAAAATATGCATTTATTTCCGATTCGGTTTCTTCAATTGCAAAGTCATAGTTTTCCAGACTTGAAAATAGTTTAGCAGCAACTTCGATATTTATTTTTGATTGTGTGGTTGAGGTTTTTAACCATATAACATTTCCTTCGCGTCCGGTTTGTGCTTTGTCGAGATGTTGCTGGTTAAGTTGTCTGTAACGTTCAACGCCATCATTAATCATATTGCCGTCAATGCCTGTTTTAATAGTAATCCTGGCAGAATAATTCAAGGGAGTAACGCTATATTCTATTCCGGCTACATTCCGATCGAACATACTTATAAAACGTACAGATTCAATCATTGTTCGTCTGCCTTTTTTATCCTCGATTAAAGCCCAACCCGAAAGAATTCCTCTTTTCATGTCGAGGTTTCGCTCTATATCGAGAATTTTTATTTCGTTAGAATTGATAAATTCTTCGTTATCAATTTTAAAGCTAGTATATAACCAGTTTGGACAATTTACCAGGTCTTCATTATAAACAATTTTATCCTGAACTTGCGAAGGTAATTTATTATAAACACCGGCCATATATGTTCCGGGATAATGACATTTTGAAGCCTTCTCTTCGCAAAAATTACCACGACTTGCAAAAAATCCGTTTCCAACAGCTAAAAGCGATTCTCTGCTTTTTTCCTTTTCCGGATCAAAATCAAAATATTTTAGACACCAGCCATCTTCTTTCAATCCGGCCTCGAACCATGTTTGAATTGTTGTTATATCAATCTCGGAAAGATCGCTCAAAACAATATCGGCTCCATTTATTCTCAATTCACGGGCATTATCATGTCTGGCAATCCCGATAACAAGTCCAAAATTTCCTTCTTTACCTGCAGCAACGCCACTAACGGCATCTTCCACTATGGCTGTTCTGTAATAGTTAACTCCCAGTTTATCGCAAGCATTAATAAAAATATCCGGAGCAGGTTTCCCTTTTAAATTTTCTTTTTCTGAAACTATTCCATCAACAAAAACTTCAAAAAGATGATCGAGCCCTGCTCTCTTTAAGATAGCCATACAATTCTTACTGCTACTGGCAACTCCAATCTTTATATCTTGAGATTTTAATTGTTTTATAAGTTCAACAGTACTTTCAAAAACATCCGCTCCTCTTTCCTGTAGAATTTTATTAAACAAAACATTCTTTTTATTACCAATCCCACAAACAGTTAGCTGTTCGGGAGAATCTTCTGGATTGCCGTAAGGAAATTCTATGCCTCTCGATTCAAAAAATGATTTAACCCCATCGTAACGAGGTTTACCATCTACATATAAAAGATAATCTTTTTCTGGATCAAAAAACGTATAATCAGAAATGTTTTTCTGTTTGTAAAGATTTTCCAGCACTTCATCAAAAGTCTGTTTCCATGCCGAACAATGAACAGATGCGGTGTCTGTAATAACTCCGTCAAGGTCGAATATTACTGCATCAAAACCTAAAGCCATAATTTTAAACTTAGAGATTATTTACGCGGTAAATATAAAAAATTATTTTGCAGATAATGAACAAAAATAACAAGTAAAGAATTTTTATTCTGAATTATTTAAAATTAGAATTTTTTATGCTTTATTCACGATTGATAAAAAATTTCAGATTGTGTGATTTATTCTTATACAAAATTTTCAGAATATAAATCCCTGTGGATAATTCATTTGAATCCAATGTTATAGTGTTTTGATTGGAAGCTGTTATCTTGAAATTTTTGTTTTGTTTCCCGCTATAATCTAAAACTTGCAGCAGAATTTCTCCGTTTAAATTTGTATTTGAAGATATTTCCAATTTCTCAGCAACCGGATTTGTCAATAAATAAAATTCGACATTAGAAATTTTACTACCACAATCTACATAGATTATTTTGAGAGTATTTACAGTTCCGTCAAAATCAACCTGACTTAGCTTATAATAATTTTTTTCGCATGCTTCTGTGTCGTCAATAAAATTGTATGTATTTAATTGATTTGAAAAACCTTTTCCGGGGATTTTTGCAAGCACTGTAAAGTTTTTCAAATCACAAGATTTTTCGAGAATAAAATGGTCGTTGTTGATTTCGGAATAAGTAGTCCAAGAGACGAGAGGCATTGGTGCATGTGAGGTAAAACATGAAGCTCCGAAATCAACTAAAACGACCGGTAATAAACTATTGGCTTCAAATGCACCTATAGATGGAGAGTTAGGCCTTGAATTATTTAAAATATCATCGGATATTCCTGTTAATTGAACTCCGCTACCAGAAGCAGGCGAGCTATAATAAATCCTCAAGTCGTTTGCGGAGGGATTGATAAATAAAGGGTCTTCCTGTATGGAATTAGCATCATCGGAGTTGTCGTTAGAATGATTATATCCTTGCCAATCCTCAATTGTTGTATAATATGCTCCTGAATCATATACTATGTCATTAGCAACATTGGTGTAAAATAAATTATAGTCTGATGATGCAAATTTTCCTGTTTGTTTATAAATACAATAACAATCGCCTGACTGACAGAATCCATCTCCTATACTGATTATATTATTCTTCAACCTGATACTTGAGTAAGCATTATTCGCACTGCCATAAAAACCATAACCTCTCTTCATGTAAATTGAGTTAAAATATATATCAATATCGGGTGCAGCCGCCGAAACATATATGGCACAAGGTATGTTCGTAGGACTGTCATTATTATTTATTAAAAAATTGTTCACAATTTTTAGCCCGCTTACATTATCGGATATGCTTATCATATCTCCACAATTACCCTGAATTATTGTATTTTTTGATATTTCGGTATTTTTTGCTTTCTGTACTGAAATTATATCACTCGAGCTATTGTTTTCGATTGAATTTTTTTCAAATTTATTATTATCAGGAAAGTATGAACTTGTTGCTGAATTTGCAAAAACTCTAATACACCTACCGGGAGAGTATATTATATTGTTTCTGAAAATATTGTTTTTAGGCGGTGTTGCTGAAGTTCCGTAAATATTTATTGCAGCTTTTGTTCCGTCGCCTATATGTTCGATATAATTATTCTCAAAAATACAGTTTTGAACATCTCCGTTTAAATAAACAGCATCGGAGTTTGACCTTATTCCAGAATATTTTATTTCGCAGTTTTTTACTACATTAAATTCAGTTCTGGTTGATCCATTTAAGAAAACACAATATCCACCATACCTGTTTTCAACAGAAATATCTTGAAAAACAACATAATCAGATCCGATAACAGAAATTATGTTGACAGAGGTTGATGTTGGTGATTGAAATTTAGTTTTATCTTTTCCTGCTCCTTTAAAAACAAGATATGCCGAGGAACTACCTTGATCAGAACTACTAATTGCAATGCTATATTCATAAGTAGTTCCAAACAAACTTGTCGTGTTATAAACACCGGTGTCTATAAATATAGTATCACCTGCACCAAGAGTATAAGTATCAACAATAAATTGTACAGTACGAGCAGGAGCTCCGGGAGATTTTCCTCTGTCAGCACCCGAATTGTTTCCAACCGCTGTACAATATATATCTCCTGTTGTGGAACCATCATTTACGTAATATTTTTTAGGTTGTGAAAAAAGCTTTGTTCCACAACAAATTATAATAACTATACTAATATAAAACAAACAATATTTACTAACCTCTTTTTTGTACATTTAAAATTGAACTCTTTAGCTGATGCAAAAATAAAGAAAAAATTTTAACTTTTTAATATTTTATTAAAATTATTTTTTATTAAATAGCAGTTTTAACAATATAAAATATAACAAAACACAATATTTTACGAGTAATTATAAGATTGTTGTCGCATAATAAATATCTATTGTATAATATTTTTCTTTAGAGTTATTTTGAATTTTTGTAGAATAGAAATCAAACTTTTGCCTAATTCTTTTTTTAAAGAATTATTAATTTACAATTTCAGATTTTAAAGCATATATATCTACAAAATCAACAATGTTTTGGAGTTTTTCATGTAATGTTTTAAGGTTATTAAATTCATTTAACCTTAATGTCAGTTTAGAATTTATCTCTTTGAAAATGAAATTTTTCGGAAATTTTTGAACATAGATTATAATAGCTGCAAAAATTCTTGATGAATAATACACTGATTGCTGATCGAAAGGAAAATATCCAATAAAAGTTTCATTTTTAATCATTATCTTTTGAAATCCTATTTTTTGAGCCAACCATTTTATTTTAACAATATCTAAAAGTTGTAAAGTTTCTTTGGGTGGTTCGCCAAAACGATCGGTAATTTTTAAGATAAACTCCTCTAATTCGCTTTGATCTTTGAGTTCATCAATTTGTTTATAAAGTTTTATACGTTCAGAAGTAACCGAAACATAATAATCCGGAATTCTTACATTAAGATCAGTTTCAATCTGGCAGTCAAAATTAGGAGTATAACTTTGATGGTCTTCTTTTCCTGACTTAAATAATTCTTTAAATTCTTCTTCTTTTAATTCTTCAATAGCTTCATTAAGAATTTTAGTATATGTTTCATAACCTATTTCGGTAATGAAACCTGATTGTTCGCTGCCAAGAATATTTCCTGCTCCGCGAATATCGAGATCCTGTAAAGCAATATTCAACCCACTACCCAAATCACTAAATTCTTCTATGGCTTTAAGTCTGCGTCGAGCATCGGGAGTTAAAGAACTTAACGGTGGTGCAAGCAAATAGCAAAAGGCTTTTTTGTTGCTGCGACCAACCCTCCCTCTTAGCTGGTGCAAATCGCTTAGTCCGAAATTATGCGCATTGTTTATGATTATTGTATTTGCATTGGGAATATCTACTCCATTTTCAATAATTGCAGTACTTATCAGCACATCATAATCTCCACGCATAAACTCGAGGATAATTTTTTCGAGTTTTTCGCCTTCCATCTGACCGTGAGCAACAACTGTTTTAACTTCGGAACACAACTTAGCAATCAGCCTTTGTATCTCATAAATATTATCAATTCGGTTATTTACAAAAAATACCTGTCCGTTTCTCGATACTTCATAATAAATTGCTTCCTTAATTATTTCGGTATTAAATGCGTGCAATTCAGTAATTATAGGCTGTCGGTTTGGTGGAGGAGTGTTGATTACAGACAAATCTCTTGCTCCCATAAGCGAAAATTGCAAGGTTCGCGGAATTGGAGTTGCTGTGAGAGTTAAAGTATCAACATTGATTTTAATTTGTTTGAGCTTTTCTTTAACTGCCACACCAAATTTTTGTTCCTCATCAATAATTAACAACCCGAGGTCTTTAAACTCAACATCTTTACTAACGAGGCGATGCGTACCAATAATAATATCTATTTTACCTTCTTTTAAAAGCTGAAGAGTTTTTTTGTTTTCGGCTGCTGATTTTAAACGACTTACCTGAGCAACAGTTACCGGAAATTTATTTAAACGTTCGCTGAAAGTCTGATAATGTTGTAATGCTAAAATCGTGGTTGGAACAAGCACGGCAACCTGTTTTCCATCAGTAGCGGCTTTAAAAGCGGCACGAATTGCAAGTTCTGTTTTTCCGAAGCCAACATCTCCGCAAACCAATCTATCCATTGGGACATCGGACTCCATATCTTTTTTGATGCTTTCCATCGTTTTTATCTGGTCGGCAGTGTCTTCGTAAATGAAAGATGACTCAAGTTCGTATTGCAAATACGAGTCGGGAGAAAACGCAAAACCTTTTTGTTCGAGACGTTTAGCATATAATAAAATCAAATCCCGAGCAATATCCTTTATGTTTTTCTTTGTTTTTGATTTTAATCTTTGCCAATAACCCGACCCCAACCGATAAATTTTCGGTGGTTCTCCATCTTTATCTCTGTACTTAGAAATTCTGTGCAGAGAGTGAATGTTTACGTAAAGAATATCATTGCAATCATAAATAATACTTACTGCTTCCTGTATTTTACCGTTAACCTCTATTTTTTGTAACCCACCAAATTTACCAATCCCATTATCAACGTGAACAACATAATCCCCTGGTTTTAGCTCACTCAAATCATTTATCGCAAGAGCATCTCCGCGTGAAATATTTTTAGTTTTATAACGATGGTATCTTTCAAAAATCTGATGATCGGTCAATACTGCTAATCGGTTATAATTATCAATAAAACCCTTGCTAACAGTATTTATAATCGGAATAAACAAATTATTCTTTTCTCCAAGATCCTGTAAAATGGAAATTAATCGCTCAAGTTGTCTTTGATTGTTGCAAAGCAGGTATATTTCAAAATTGTTTTCTCGAAATTCTTTCAGAAAGTTAATAAACAAATCAAATTGTTTGTTGAAAACCGGATGCGGATTAAAATTAAATTTTACAGTTTTTGCATCCTTCATTACAGCAGGATTATCAAACTCAAAAACAGGATAATTACTCAAATCTTTTACAAATGAATCTGCATTACTCAAATTTGTTTTCGGATTCAAAAGAATCAAATCCTCATCAAAATCTAAATTTTGATTTTCTTCAAATCTTTGTAAAGCAGTAGAATAAACCTTTTGAATTCTTTCTTTAACTAATTGAGAGTTTTCAAGAAAAATTCTACAATTCTCGCCAACATATTCTAAAAATGAAATTAGTTCGTTTTCGTGATTTTTACCGCTTAGATCCGGGACAATTCGAATTCTTTTTTCTTTTTTTTCGGACAATTGAGTTTCAGGATCAAAAATCCTTATTGATTCTATTTCATCGCCAAAAAAGTCAATTCGATAAGGTTTTTCGTTGCCATACGAAAACACATCAACAATACTGCCTCTAACTGCAAAAGTACCGGGTTCATAAACAAAATCGGCACGCGTAAAACCGTATTCATTTAGCATTTCAATCACAAAATCCATAGAAAGGTTTTCGCCTTCGCCTATTTCGAGTGTATTTATTTTTAGTGTTTTATTTGTAACAACCTTTTCTATAATTGCTCCAGGATACGTAACTATAACATACGGTTTCTTTTTGTGAAGCAGTTTATTTAAAACTTCTGTTTTGAGTACTATGTTACTTTTATCTGTTCGTAAATATTCTACAGATCGTTTATAAGAACTCGGATAAAACAAAACCTGATCTTCGCCCAGAATATTCACAACATCGTCATAAAAATAAGAAGCTTGTTCCCTGTCATTACAAATTACACAGGTTAATTTCCGATTTTTATTATATAATGCGGAAACTAAAAAGGCAGAACTTGAACCGGAAAGACCTTGAATATTTACATAAGCAGCATCCGAACTTTTATAATATTCTTCAACTTCAATAAATGAAGGATTTTCGGCAAATATTTTTTCGGTCAATTCTTTCATAATGCAAAATTACAATTTTATGACTATACCTTAATAAAAATATCGCTCAGAATAATTCATTTTCAATTATTTTTCATTTCGATTTATGCTGTTTAAAATTTCAATAATACAAGCATTTCAAAAGTCTAAACGATTAAATGTGTATGTCTTTAAAAAACAATTTTACTAATGCCGGATTTGTTTAACAAACTCTAAAATATTTCGTTCTCAAATACATAAAATGTTTTTTGCCACGAATGCACGCATGATTTGTCACCACTAATACACGAATGATTTACGAATTTTTATTTGTGCTTATTCGTTCAATTATTGACTCTCTATTTTTGATTCGATTTTCAAAAATGATACAAATTCTTTTAAACTCGTTTGATATAAAAGTTTATCGGATTGTAATATTGTAGGAATACTGGCATTTCAAAAATATCAACGCCCCTAATGACTGTATTCATTATAATTACATCAGATTTTGATTTTTAAACATTTAGATTGATTATTGTCCGAAAAAAGAGTTTTAAAAAGCATGAAAATTTGGATTAATCAATAGCTTTTATACCACAAAAATATTATTACTGCTTAATTTTAGAATTATACGTTAATGAAGTATAAAATTAATAAGTTTTAACAAAATTCAAATTTTAAAGCCTCAATAAAATATTATCTTGCGAAAGGAATTTTGTTGAATTATGAGAAGGATTTTTTTGATTATATCTGTTTTATTTTTAGTTATTTCGAGTTTTTACGCTTCGGAATTTGAATCAAGGTTACGTTCATTGACCGGAGTAGTTTCGGTAGAAAAACTTAATACCGTTGATTTCTTTTCGGAAAAATATCTTGTTATTTTCGAACAACCCTTAGATCATTCATTGCCCGAAGCAGGTACTTTTAAACAAAGAGTTTTTGTATCGCACAAATCCTATAACAGTCCTGTTGTTTTTGTTACGGAAGGCTACAGTGCGGAATATGCATCAAAGCCCAATTATATTAACGAGCTAAGCGATCTTTTAATGGCTAATCAAATTTGTGTGGAGCATAGATTTTTTGGAAAATCCGTTCCTGATAATATTGATTGGACTTACTTAACAACAAGTCAGGCTGCTGAAGATTACCATAAAATAAGAGAAGCTTTTAAACAAATATACAAAACTAAATGTATAGCCACAGGTATAAGTAAAGGCGGACAAACTGCTTTATTGTATCAGATGTATTTTCCAAAAGACGTTGACATTACAGTTGCTTATGTTGCTCCTGTTGCCAGAGCCCTTGAAGACGGTCGCCACGAAATATTTCTCAAAAATGTAGCTACCAAAAAAGAACGACAAAAGGTTCTTGAATATCAGATTGAAATGCTTAAAAGAAGAGATAAAATTTTTCCGATGTTTGAAGCATTCGTAAAAAATCAAAAACTCACCTACTATATTCCACTTGAAGAGGTTTACGAATTTTGTATTCTGGAATATGAATTTGCGTTCTGGCAGTGGGTTGGAGATGTAACAAAAATTCCACCAAAGAAATCCCAGGATTATGTTCTATTCCAGCATTTATTAGCAGTTTCGCATCCTGATTATTTCTCCATCGAGGGCTGCAAGGAGACTTTTCCTTTCTATTATCAGGCTGCCAGAGAACTCGGATATTACGGTTATGATACAGAATCATTGAAAAAATTCCTTGTCCACGTGCAATCGTCCAAAGGATATTTTAACAAAGTTTTTTTACCAAAAAACATGAATGTTGATTTTTATCCTCAAACTGCCATTGATCTGGAAAACTTCATAAAACAAAAGGCAAAAAATACCATTCTGATTTATGGAGAATTTGACCCCTGGACTGCGGCAGCTCCTGATTTAGGTAATAATCAAAATGTTGTTAAAATAATAAGTCCGAGAGGAACGCACGCAACAAGAATTAAAACTCTGCAAAAATCTCAGATTGACCAGGTAATGGGTCTGCTGTCAAAATGGTTACAATAATTTTACAATTAGCATAATTGTTAAATTTTATTCTCTATATAAAAAATTCTATCTTTGTCGAATATAAAAAGGCGATGTTACTAAAGAGTAAAACAAATAGTGCTTCATATTTTTTTAAATTTTTAGCAGGAGTTATAATTTTTATTACATTTTTATTTTCGTGTGCAAAGCAAGTTCCGCTTACAGGAGGACCAAAAGACACAGAACCGCCAAAACTCATATATGCTTCTCCAAACATTGGCAGCACAAATTTCAGTCAGCAAAAAGTAATTTTGAAATTTGATGAGTTTATAAAATTAAACAGTTTAAATCAAAAACTAATAATTTCACCTCCAATAAACCCTGAACCAAAAATAAATTTAAGCGGTAAAAGCATTAAAATTTTATTTGAACAAAACTCTCTTTCTGATAACACAACATATCTTATCAACTTTAACGATGCTATCGCTGATGTTAACGAAAACAATGCTATCAACAGTTTTATTTACGCTTTCAGTACCGGAAATATTATTGATTCACTAATGATTTCCGGCAAAGTGGTTGATGCTCTCTCTCAAAAACCCGCCGATGATATCTGGATATTACTGCACATAAATTTGTCGGATACAGCAATAACTTCTCTTAAACCTGATTATATAACAAAAACCGACAGAAACGGCAATTTTACCATTCCGTTCTTAAAGCAAAATCAATATAGATTATATGCTTTAAAAGACATAAACTTCAACTATATTTATGACCTACCAAACGAGATGATTGCCTTTCATGATAGTATTATTACTCCAACCGCAATTTTCGACACTGTATCCAAAAAAATTATTTATAATCCTTCAAATATTATTCTTCGACTTTTTTCTTCGGAAAAACAACTTCAATCAATAAAATCTTCAAAACGTACTTATCGCAACAAAATAGAACTCGTTTTCAACAAACCGCTGGAAAGTTTTTATTCAATTAATGTAATTGAAGACACCAATGCACTGATAATTCCGAATAAAAACAATGCAGACTCTTTAATTATTTGGATACAAAACGAAGATTTATTTGAAAAAAATATTGAAACTATAATTCAATTCCGCGACCCTGACTTTAATGATAGTTTAATTATTGACACCCTCGTTTTGCGTAGGCCGGATAAAGACTTTGTAATGATAGAACTTGCTCCAAAAGTTAATAAATCGAAAGAACCGCATAAGGATTTAAAAATTTTCTTTCAAACTCCCCTGAAAACAATTGACAAAGAAAAATTAAAACTACAATTCCGAACAGACGCAGATTATTTTAACTCAAATTTCGACGCAGAAATTGACAGCTTAAATCCTCAAAATCTAATTATCACTTCATCTTTTCTTGAAAAAACCGATTATAAAATTATTCTTGAAGAGGGATGCTGTAAGAATTTCTATGGAGAAACCAACTCTCAGGCAGAACTGAGTTTCACGACCGTTTCGTCATCAGAATATTCTAATTTAAAAATATTTTTTACAGACAAAGACCGTCAATACATCGTTCAACTACTGCTTTCGGACAAGATTATTTATGAAACCATCTCAATAGATGGGACTGCTGTTCTGGAATTTTTAAAACCATCGAAATACCGGATAAGGGTAATTATTGATGAAAATTCAAACGGTAAATGGGATACAGGAAATCTCTTTCTACTCAAACAACCCGAAAAAGTTGTGTATTTACAAGATGAATATGAATTGCGGGCTAATTGGAATCATGAAATAGATTGGGATGTAGAAAACCGAACTAATAAATAATTAACCAATAACTCGGAGAAAAATATTTAATAGGTAAATGTATTACATTAACATTAAAAGTCTTAGCAATTTTATGGTCAAACGTATTTACGGATTATTTTATTTAGTTTTGTTGCAAGTTGTTAACAGTTACTATGTTCGTTAAAGTTGGGAGTGGGTTGTTCGTTTTGTAATATTTCATTTTCTCTCAACAGATTTTCTTTAACTTTCAAATTTCCTAACCAACTCGCTAACTATCAAACTAATTAACTGACTAACTGACTAACTAAAATATTTGTAGAGTTGCGGTTTAATCTTCTTTCCCAAAAATATCGTTTTGTCTTCGTATAGATTCTTTATGAATCATTTGCAGAAGTTTTAACAAAAATTCGCGAGAAATTGACTCCTCGCTCACATATTTAAGTCGTGCTTCCACCATAGATTTCCATCTATCGAGTTGCACAATTTTTACATTATGTTTCTTTTTAAGTTTCCCAATTTCATCAACCAGCTTAAACCTGTGTTCGAGCATATCAATTAACTGAAAATCAATGACATCAATTTTTTCACGAAGGTTGTTAAGCTCGGATTTATAATCAATATCAGTTGATGAAATATTTCTGTATGTTAGAGAATCCAGGATTTCTTTAAACTCTTTAGGGGTAATTTGCTGTGCTTTATCGCTCCGAGCAGATTCAGGACGATAATGCGTTTCGACCATAATTCCGCAAAAATTAAGGTCTATGGCTTTTTGACAAATTTCTTTGATGTAAATTTTATTCCCGGCAATATGGCTGGGGTCGGTTAGAATTTTAAGGTTTGGAAATCTTCGGGCAAGTTCAATTGGAATTTCCCAGTCCGGAATATTCCTGAGTTGAGTTTTTCGAAATGGATAAAAACCACGATGAATTGCAGCTACACCGAAAATTCCTTTATTTAAAAATCTTTCTATTGCTCCTGTCCATAGTTCAATATCGGGATAAATAGGATTTTTCACAAAAACATTAACCTCTTTATCTTCGCAAGCATCAACAATCTCCTGCACAGAAAAAGGATTTGCCACAGTTCGTGCTCCTATCCAGAAGTTTTTAATATTATTTTCCAGAAGAATTTTGACGTGTTGTGCAGAACCAGCTTCGGTAATTACAGGTATTCCGGTTACATCTTCAACTTTTGCCAGCCAATTTACTGCTTCATCGCCAATTCCTTCGAAAGTTCCCGGACGAGTTCTTGGTTTCCATATTCCGGCTCTGAAAAAAGTAGGTTTTACAAATTGCTTCAGTTCCAAAGCAGTTTGCAGCAACTGTTCCTCCGATTCGGCACTACAAGGACCGGAAATTATGATAAAATCATCACACATAAGTTTTGCGAAGATACTAAGTTTAAAAATTATAATTTCAATATTTCAATAAAATTTTACCTGCCTGAGTATTTTTGTATTTTTGCAAAAAAAATTTTTATGGTAAGAGTAAGATTTGCACCAAGTCCCACAGGACCTTTACACATTGGAGGAGTAAGAACAGCTTTATTTAATTATTTATTTGCAAAAAAAAATGCAGGCACTTTTATTCTCCGAATCGAAGATACAGACCAAACAAGATATGTTCCGGGAGCTGAAGAATACATTATGGATTCACTCGAATGGCTGGGTATAAAATTCGATGAAGGTATGCGCGAAGGCGGAAATTATGGTCCATACAGACAAAGTGAAAGAAAAGATATTTACGAGAAATACTGCAAATTATTATTGGAAAAAGGTAAAGCATACATAGCTTTTGACACTCCCGAAGAATTAGAAACTCTCAGGAAAGAATATGAATCAAAAGGACAAACTTTTACCTATAATTATATTACACGCAAAAACCTTAAAAACTCTCTAACATTAGGACAGGAAGAAACTCAAAAATTAATAAATTCCGGCGTGCCTTATGTTGTACGGTTTTTAATTCCCGAAAACGAAATTATTGAAGTTTATGACGAAATAAGAGAAGATGTAAAATTTAATTCAAATGAGCTCGACGACAAAGTCTTGATGAAAGCTGACGGATTACCCACATATCATCTTGCCAACATTGTTGACGACTATTTGATGGAAATAACACATGTTATCCGAGGCGAAGAATGGTTACCATCCCTGCCTTTGCACGTGTTATTATACAAAGCATTTGAGTGGGAAGCTCCTAAATTTGCACATTTGCCTCTAATTCTAAAACCAAACGGAAAAGGTAAGTTGAGCAAACGCGACGGCGACCAGATGGGATTTCCGGTTTTTCCATTAGAATGGAATAACGGAGATGAAATATTCAGGGGATACCGCGAAGACGGATACTTGCCCGAAGCTGTTATCAATATGCTGGCTCTTTTAGGTTGGAACCCCGGCACAGAACAAGAAATCTTCAGCATGGACGAACTTATTGAGGCTTTTTCAATTGAAAGAGTCGTGAAAAGTGGCAGCCGCTTCGACCCTGATAAAGCAAAGTGGTTTAATCATCAATATATTATGAAAAAAGATGGCCAAGAACTCGCTAAAATGATTGAAACAATACTCAAAGAACAGAATTTAAACTATAATATTGAAACTCTTCCCAGAATTTGTACCCTCATAAAAGAAAGGGTTAACTTTGTGAAAGACATTGTAAGCGAAGGAATTTACTTTTTCAAGCAACCGGAAACTTACGAAGAAAAGTTTTTCAAAAAAGCAGTGAAAGAAAACACCCCCGAAATATTAAGAAAACTTATTGAAATACTTGAAAACACGCAGGATTTTAGCTCTGCAAATACCGAAAATGCAGTTAAAACCTGGCTGGAAGAATCTCAACTCAGCTTCGGACAGGTAATGCCAGCATTCAGATTAGCAATTGTTGGCGAAGGCAAAGGTCCTAATGTTTTTGATATTACTGAAATTATCGGAAAAGAAGAAACAATTAGCAGATTGAATAAATTCCTGAAATATCTTAGTTAGGATAAGATTTTTATGAGATATGCAAAAAACCTCATTACAAATTAGAAAATGTAAAATTTACCTGAAGGCTTATAAAAACGGTGATTTTGGCTACGCATATTCCCCATGATGGGGTTGCTATGCTTTAAATATATTATTACTGTTAATATATAACAAATCTGACACCTACTTCGTAGTTTATTCCATTTCGGTCGGGAAATAAGTCTTTGTAGGAAGGGGTATATATGCCCAATGAAACAGGAACATCCATTTTATCGTAAAGGCTTCCATGAAAATTAAAATAATTTACTCCGCCAAATATTTCAATATTTTTAATAATTCTGATACCAAGTCTGCCTCCGAAGTTTGTAAAATTAGAATAAATCAAATCCGGATAGAAATAGAATGGCTGTGTGAAATTAGGATTCCAATTTAATGTGGATGCGTACTCCTGTCCTAACCCTGCAGACAGTTCAAATACAGCAAAACTTCTAAACCAGATATTATAATTAATCCCTAAGGAAAACCTGAAAAGATCAATATTTTGTTCGTTCAGATAGAAATTTGAGTATAAATTGTTTTGATATCCCACATTTCCGTAAACACCCCACTTTTTTTTATCGTCATAATTCAAATATGCACAAGCTCCAATACCCCCGGGAGATTTTGAAAAACCTGAAAGTCCAAAGCCAAAAACAGTACGTTTTTTTATATAGTCTTTGCTTTTTAGTTTATTAAGATTAATGGTTTTGTTTATAACTATCCCTTTAGATTTTTTCTCAAGCTTATAAAATTTTTCATTCAATTGAGACATTGGCGGTATTTCGTCGAATACAGTATGATAGCCTTCTTTTATTATTCTAATACGGTTTTGTTTAGAGTAGTCCAGATAAAATTCTAAAGGAGTATTACCTATTAGGACATTGTTGACATAAACCGAAGCATTTGATGGAGCAGTTGTTAACTTAAACTTTCGTCCCGGTTTTAATTCATAATAAAACTCTTTAGTTTTATCGTATTCTACCAAAATACTATCCGAAACAGTAACATAATTTTCTAATTCGAGAGTTAAAAGTCGCTTTCCGACAGGTATATTTCTAAGAAATTTTGGTGTTGTACCGTAAAATTCTCCATCAATAAAAATAGAAGCTCCATAAGGTTTTGATTGTACAGAAATTACTCCTAACAGAGGCTCAAGTTGTTGAGAAATTGTGTAGTTTTTCCCAACAACAACATAAACTTCCTTGTAGAAAGTTTTGTAGCCATCTGCTTTAATTTCAACAATATGCAGTCCTTCAATAATTTTAGAGGAATAATTTCCTTTACCGACAAAAACTTTATCAATAAAAATTTCGGCAAAACTATTTGTTGAAATAAAGATAGTGCCATAAATATCGAGTTCTTCGAGTTTTTCGTTCACAATAAGAGTTTCGCCGGCTTTTACAAAGATTTCTAATTCTCGAGATTTATACTGAGGTTTTTCAAATCTACACATATATTTTCCGGTAAATAAAGGAATTGTTAGCGGAGTAGTTCCTCTGAATTTATCATTTATAAAAACAGACGCTCCCGAAGGCTCGGATTCAAAAACAACAAATTCGGTAGCAGGATTTTCATCGTCGGAAAAATTAATCCCATCTCCGGTCAATACGAGTTTATAAACAGTAGCAGGCTTAATTACAACCGGGAAAAAATATTCATAAGGAATATAACCTTTTTTAATGAATTTCAACATTTTTTCTTTGGGAGAAACATAAATCCAGTATTCTGATTTTTTTTCAACAACATCCCCTTCCACGCCAAGACGGGTTTCAAAAAACAGAGCGTCTAAATTAGTATATACTTTAATTAATGCACATTTTTCGTCATTAACATTATAACGCGGATTAACAAGTGCACTTAAATCGTTAGGGTCTTCTTCAAAAGAAATTATTTTGAATTGCTGCCCCAACAACTCATTAGCAAATAATAATAAAATTAAAAGAAAAATATTTCTTACTAATGATTTCAAAATGCTTTTTGCAAAAACATTTGCAAATTACAAACCAAACAGCAATTTACCAAAAAATTTTTCTGTATCTGTTTTTGCTTGATAAAATACTATTCCTCTATAGTTTGCAGGAAAGAAATTTTGGCCTTTTTGAAAATTATAAAAATTCAGCAGTTTGGAGTCTGTTCCATAAAGGTAAAGTACACCCGACTTTTCTGAGTTCAAGATAATGTTATTTTCAGTGTTTACAAGAGAAAAATTTTCGTAATGATTATCTAAAATATTTGTTGGCAGATAATCAACATATACTGTCCAATCTTCGATATTATTATCAACACCTAAAATATTATATACAACAGGATTGGTGAAATCGTTTTCGGTAATTCCCGGAATTTGTTCAACTCCGTTTACAAAAGCAACAGCTCCCGGAGCTAGGTCAAAATATGCTACAAGATTATTCAAATAGAGATAAGGTTCTATTTTAATCAAAACACTTTTGGTATTTCGGTCAACAACAGCTTGTTGCCAGGATTCAACAAATCTGTAATAAAGAATTTCAGCAGATGTATAAACTTCGGTTTCCATCCAGATAAAAGGTACAACATCAGAACCTACTAAGGCATTATTTCTGAAATAAATTTTATTTGACAGTGGAATTTCGACACTGTCGGGAGTAAGGAGAATAAATTCGATTAGCTCGCCTTCTTCCTGATTACTGTAGAAGTTAAGGTTAAAAGTATCGTAAGTACAGCCTCCACCTTGAGCTTTGGCAATTCCTCTGCATTGTCCGTTGTAAAAAGCTCCGAGTCTAAATTCGGGATGACTTGCAAAATATCCAGCACTAAGGAACACTCTGCCATAAGCTCTCATCGAAAAACTAAAATCATCGGAATTATATTCCCATTGATGCTGTGGCTGAGCTTTTATAAAACTGAATGACAACAGAAAAAACAGTAGTAAAAATAATTGCTTCATAATTAAAATTTTGTGTAAGATAATAATTTATAAAATTCATCATCATTTTTTATATAACTTTACGAGTAAATTTTTGTTCAGTGAAAATTCAGCATTTTGAAAATAAAAATATTGACCGCAGTATCTACGACAAAATCCTTTCAGAATCTTCGTTCGGCAATTTATATTCCTGTTCGTGGTATCTGGATGTAGTAAATCCCGGGTGGGAATTACTTGCGGATGAAAACTTTAACTTCATAATGCCTATTGCAGCCAAGAAGAAGTTTGGAATAAAATACATTGTTCAACCTTACTTTACACAACAACTCGGTATTTTCGGAAAAGAGATTCCTGACAATGAAACCATAAATTCTTTCATTAAAGCAATTCCTTACAAAAGATATTACATTCAGTTTAATGAATCCACTCCAAAAGAAAATTTTAGGATTTTCAGAAAAAATTACATACTGAATCTTGAGAATACCTATAAAATATTGCATAAATCATTCAACAGTAATTGTAAAAGAAATCTAAAAAAGGCTGAATCTAAAAATTTACTGGTAAAAAAATTGTCTGTAAATGAGTTTATAAATTTCGTTAAAGCAAATTCGGAAGTAAAAATATTAAAACAAAAGATTGAACTTATACAGCAGATAGTTGAAGCAGTTGAAGTTAACTTAGGAGATAATTTTTTAAAAGCTGTTGTGGATAAGGAGAGCAATATACTTGCAGTGGGATTTTTCCCGGAGTATAAAAACCGAATTTATAATTTAATTCCGGTGAGTTCAAAAGCGGGAAAAGAGTCCAATGCAATGACATTTTTGTTGAACAATATTATTTTTGAAAATTCTTCACAGGCAAAAATTTTAGACTTTGAAGGTTCGGAAATTTCCTCAATAGCTCGTTTTTTTGAATCTTTTGGAAGCGGTCCGTTAAATTTTCCGGTAATAAACAAAAAATTATTTGGCATTTTATGAGTTAGGAAAACAAATCTTCGAGAACTTTCAGTGTTTTCAATTCCTTAAATCCAGCAAAATGATATTGATAATATTTCACAAAAATATTTATCAATTCTTTCCTGTACTGATAATTAATTTTTATTGGATTTTCGGTAAGATTGGATTTTAAGAAACTATGAAGTAATTCCGAACTTTGATAATCGAGAGATTCTTCATCAGAATGAAACACAGGGAAGAACATTCCTTCTCTGAAATTAAAATATGGGACTTCTTTAGAAAAATTATTATATATTTTAAAGCCTTCTAAATCTGCGAAATCTCTTAAAAAATACAAATGAAAATTGCTAACATTATAATTAGCTTCATTAAGTTGGAGAATATAATTTTTCAAGAATTCAAAAAGATTCTGGTTTGGACTTTGTTCACGAATTGTTTTATGCAATATTTCGGTTATAAATTGGGAAATTGCAATTTTATTTATGTCGGAACATAAATCTGCCAGGATATAATTTGATTCGCAGTATTTTAGATTCTGGACTTCAATAGTATTTTTAAAATTTATTTCGGTGTTAATAATATTAAGATGAAAAAACAGTGCAGGTTTAAGATTTGATTTTGACTTATGACTAAGTCTAACAATAGCTGAAACTTTTCCTAATTCCCTGGTTAAAAGTGAAACGATAATAGAATTATCGGTATATTTAATTTTATTTATAACAATTGCTTCGGTTTTTACGAGCATAGTTTAATTTATAAATAAAATTTTGGTAACATCAGTTTTAGAGCCAGTGTCGTTGGAAGAAAAAACAAGATATACTCCGGTTTTAACTTTATTTCCGTTTAAATCTTTTCCGTACCATACTGCCTGTCCGCCTTCGGAGCGAGTTTCATAAACGAGGTTTCCCGATATATCAGTAATTTTCACATAAGACCCGGCTACCAGTCCGGTAATTGTAATTGGACCGTCATAATCAGGACGAACGGGATTGGGGAATACATAAACTCCTGCATAGTCATCTGAGCCTTCGGTTGCAATATTTCGGTATGAAATCAGTCCATTACTTGTTCCGAAAAATACTTCTCCTGTTTTAGGAATTATTTCCATACAAACAATGGTATTTGAGAGCAATGGAGAGTTCTCTGTGGTAAAATGAAATATTTGTTGAACTCCGTCGCTACTGGTATAATAAACTCCACCGGATTGAGTTCCGAACCATTTTTTATTAGCTCCGTCAACTTTTATTGCAGTAACGAGTTCGTTAAAGAGCAAAATATCGGCGTTGTCGGTGCCGTCATTTCGGGGGATTTTAATTTGGCGAGCCGAAAAATTCGGAGAATCGAAAACATCATCGGGATTATAATAGACGGCAACGCCTTTGTTTGTTCCAACCCAGATATATCCGTTTTTATCCTCAGCAATTGAATAAACTTCGTTACTGATTACCTGACCGGTTTCATCAATAATACTTAGTTTTTTAAATTTATCATCGGTTCTATCTCCGGGAGTGCCGTTATCATCGAACACAAACAATCCTACTCCTTGAGGCAGAATAACCCATTTTTTATTTGTACGTGTAATAATTATTTGACCTATATTATAATTACTCAACATCGAGCCAAAATCAATTGCTGTCCAGGTTCCATTTGGAGAAAGCACGTGGAACTGCGGGCTTGTGAGAGAGTTAGTAACCCAAAGATTTCCGTTATCATCGAAAGCCATTCCACCAATTCTAATATAGTCAATTCCGGGAACAGCAGCTAAGGTAGAGTTTGAAGTGTTGTGAATTTTATATAACTGATTATTTCTAAATTCCAATAAACCATGTACCCAGGAGCCTATAAAATATCTTGTAGGGTCTTTGGGGTCATAAATCACTCTCACCAAATCACGCACATAGGACATTTCCGGGAAATTTACGTGAGAATAATTATTCCAGGTATTATCTTTATAAATGTAAAATTCCGGATTTCTCCAAAGGGGACCCCAAGACAAATTCATTGCTCCTGCTACAGCTATTAAATCTGAATTTACAGCTGACATAAAAAATGTGTTATAGTTTGCTGGACCATTAATTTTAACATTAGTATATTTCCAGCTAACCGGATTATGAACCAATCCGGAAATTTTATCGGCAAACCAAATTTCATCGTTATCATTAATAAAACTTGAGTTTGGTCTTGGTCCTACATCTCCTGATGGTAAAAAATATTTCCAGACGTGACGTATTTCATTTAAAGTAGTATCATAAATTTTTGCAAAATATTCGGCAGAAACTACAAGAATATTATTGTTAGCATCAATAGAATTTACATCATTTACGGTATTATTGAGGTAAGACCATGAATTACCATCAAATACCATAATTGTATCTCTGTTGTTTTGGTTTGGGAAATCGTAATTTACAACAAGTTTGTTATTGAAAATTTTCAAAGTATTAAACCTTGCGTTTTTCATCCAATTGAGGTTTGCCGGAACATTGTTTGTGATAACTTCCCAGAAAGAAAAATCCACAAGATTATCGGAGAGTTTTCCGCGATATATGCCCTGGTCGGTAGCAGCATAAACGTAAGTTCCGTCATTATCGAGTGCATTGATTTTCACATCTGTTCCTTGATTGCCGATAAACCAGGTTTCTCTGATTTCTCTACGTTGAACATCGAGCACAACAATACCAAATCCACAACCTAAAAGCACATTATTTCCCCAAATGCTGATTGAATAAATAGCTTTGTCGGAACTCATGCTCTTACGTTTTATATCACTGATATTATAAATTTGATTTCCTGAAATTAAATCAATATTTCCACTTTTATAGCCGATTACTACAGTGTTTAAATTTCTATGATATGCTATTGATAAAACACCAACATCGCTAAGTCCGTTTATTTTTGAAAGTTTTTCAACTTCAGCATTTTGCATGTTGTAACGCATCAATCCGACGTTAGTAACCATGTAAACATAATTTCCGGCTTGAACGACTCTAGTTCCATGATTGTAAGGAAGATGGTCCTGCCATTGCCCAACAGCTACCTGTCCGAATGATAATACGGAGAAAACAAGGAGAAACACACTTAATATCTTCATTCTTAACATAAAAAAGTTAGATAGTTAACATCATTAAATAACAAAAGTTGATTAAATTTATTGTTTATTCTTATTAACAAAATCATTAAAAAAATCAATTAATTTACGCACTGCCATTGCTCTGTGTGATATTGAATTTTTTTCGTCGGAGTTTAGTTCAGCAAAAGTTTTATCGAAATTTTCGGGGATAAAAACGGGGTCGTATCCAAATCCGTTATTCCCTTTTGGCGTGAATCCGATATGTCCATTAACAATTCCCTCGAAGAAAAACTTTTCTCCGTCAATTATCAAAGCAATTACAGTTCTGAATCTGGCTCTACGGTCTTCGACATTTTTCAAGTTATCTAGCAATTTAGCGATATTATTCTGGGGATTACACTCCGGTCCGGCATATCTGGCAGAAAAAACTCCGGGCTCTCCGTTGAGTGCAAAAACTTCAAGACCGGTATCATCAGCAAAACAATTATTTCCATATTTATCATATACAAACTTTGCTTTCTGAAGAGCATTTTCCTCGAGACTTGTAAAATCTTCGGGAATTTCCTCAAAACATCCGATTTCTTTCAAGCCTACTATTGAGCACTTATCTCCGATTATATCGGAAACCTCCTGTAATTTATGTTTGTTATTAGTAGCAAAAACAAGTTTATACATTTTTTAATATCAATTAAATCTTAAATTAAAAATAATTTGACGAATTACTTCGGGAAAATAATTACGAACTATTTCGTCTTTATCATCTAAGTTAAACGGTATTTTTGTTTGTCCGCAGCTTCCGTGAATAAAATTACCTTTTGAGTTATAGATACTGAAATGCACATTAAAAATTCTTTCAGCTTTTGGATTTCCGCCTAAGTAAGGGTCACCGTATATTCCTTTGATTTCGAATTGATTTATAAAAATAAAATAATCAATTTGACGTCTGCGGGCAATTTCTTCGAGAACTTCGGTTTGATGAAAAACGATATGAAGATAATGGTCGTCTTTGCGAATGGGTTTACCGACAATTTCACCATTTTGAATTCTTGTTCGGGAGTTTTCCAATTCTTGTTCGCGTTTCTTTTGTTCTTTTTCTTCTTTTTTACGTTCGAAATAATTCTTTTTTTTCTGACTTTCAGGATTTTCGGGACTATTGGGTTGGACTATTCTCCATTCATAGGAGATTATGGAATAAAGATTATCAATATCCTTCTGGTCAACACGAGTATTATCAGTAAACAGGCTTACTACATTACAGGAGTCAATTAAGGAATTTACAAGTTGCAGATTGAATTGATATCTAAAATATTGCATCAATTCATCGTGGGTCATTTTTTCATTTTTAAGAATTAATGAAGTTGCATCATTAAAGTAAATTCGAGGGTCGAACGGAACAACTAAAACCGTTTTTGTGCGATTAAGTTTTACACTGTTAAAGTCCAGTTCGATTTGAGCTTTGAGTGTTAAAGGCAAAACAGATAAAACAAAACCAATAAATGCAACAATTTTTAATGACAGTTTATTCATAATTATTTAAACAGTTTTATAATGTCATTACCAATCACAAAAACCATTAGCAGTAGCAGTATTACCATACCAATAATCTGAACTACTTCCATAAACTTATCGGGAAGCTTTTTGCCGGTAATTATTTCAAAAACGGTGAACAGGGCATGACCTCCATCGAGAGCAGGAATTGGAAGTAAATTCATAAAAGCAAGTATCATGCTTATTATACCGGTTAATCTCCAGAATTTAGCCCAATCCCATACAGGTCCATAAACTTTTGCTATTCCAATTGGGCCTTGTAAGCTTTCTGAGGCTTTTTCCTGTCCTTTAAATATTAAAGAGAAACCTTTTAAGTTTGCTGTAAGAGAAGCAAAAGCATCTTTCCATCCGTATTTAAAAGCTGTAAACAAATTATAGTTTTTCATTTCATACTTTGGGATAGGCGTATAAACACCTATTTTTCCTAAGCTGTCAACCTGAACCTTGAGTGTATCAATTTTTCCTGAATTATCCACCACAAATGTAAGTTCCTGATTTTTATTTTGCATAAGGATTTCACGGAAAGCTCCGAAAGAACTTACGGGTTGGCTATTTATTTCGAGAATTTGAGCACCGGGTTGTATTCCGGCCAATTGAGCGGGCATACCATTTACAAGACTATCAACCTTAAAAACAAAGTTATGCAGAGCAATAAATTCATCACCTTGTTTCAGATAAGAATAAAGATTTTCCGGCATTTGAATTTCGACAAGAGAGCCATTGCGTTCAACTGTTACTGTTTTAGCAAAATACAAATCAAAGGAAAAAACATCTTCGTATCTCAGAACATCTTTTTGGTTTATTTTTCTTATTATATCTCCTGAATGAAAACCTATTTCTCTGGCATACGGATAAGCATAAATACCTTCTTTTACATTATCAATCGGGAGATAGTCTTTTGTGTAAATAAGATGTGAGAAAGTAAGAATAACAACAGCTGCGACGACATTCATAAATACTCCGGCGAGCATTACGATTAGTCTTTGCCATGCAGGTTTTGAGCGGAATTCCCATTCTTTGGGTTCTTCTTTCAATTGCTTTGTGTCGAGGGATTCATCAATCATGCCGGCGATTTTCACATATCCTCCGAGTGGCAGCCAGCCGATTCCGTATTCTGTTTCGCCGATTTTTTTACTCCAGATTTTGAATCCTGCATCAAAGAAGATAAAAAACTTAGTTACTCTGATTTTAAAAATTCTACAAGCAATATAGTGTCCAAACTCATGTATCAACACTAAAATCGAAAGCGACAATATTAATTGTCCTGCCATTACAATTCCATTCATTTTATAAACTTTTTAGATAGTTCCAACGATTTAATTCTTGAAATGTTGTCTGTATATATACATTCTTCTATATTTGGGTTAGAGAAAAACTCAACGTTTTGGAGAGTTTCTTCAATAAGGTCTGAGATTTGAGTAAATCCGATTTTTTTTGTTAGAAACAATTCTACGGCCACTTCGTTTGCTGCATTCATAATACAAGGAGCATTACCTCCCCTACGAATACATTCATAAGCTATGGCTAAATTTCGAAAAGTTTCGAGGTCGGGTTTGTCAAAGCTCAAATTGGGATAATCAGTGAATAAAAATCTGTTTTTGGCCGAAAAACTTCTTTCAGGAAAATCGAGTGCATACTGTATTGGGATTCTCATGTTTGGCACTCCCATTTGAGCCTTGATACTACCATCTTTAAACTCCACCATTGAGTGAATCACTGATTGAGGATGAATCACCACCTCGATATGGTCAACATCAATTCCAAACAACCAGTGAGCTTCGATTACTTCGAGACCTTTATTCATTAAGCTGGCTGAGTCAATAGTAACTTTGTTGCCCATATCCCAGTTTGGATGTTTAAGTGCCATTTCAGGCGTAGCATCCTTGATAAAGTTTTTGTCTTTTCCTCTGAAAGGACCTCCTGAGGCTGTAAGAATCAGTTTATCCACAGTCTCGATATCTTCACCTACCAGGCACTGATATATTGCAGAATGTTCAGAGTCAACAGGGATTATTCGTGCTCGATGCTTAATAATTTCTTCGGTAATTATATGACCACCAACAACAAGAGTTTCTTTATTAGCCAGAGCTATTGTTTTACCGGATTGAGCAGCACGTAAAGTAGGGACAAATCCTGAAAAACCAACCATTGCTGTAAGCACTATATCAACACAGTCGAGTGCTGCAATTTGCTCAACAGCTTCGTTTCCTGCATAAATTTTCACAGGATAATCGGCCAATAATTCTTTTAGTTTTTGAAATCTGGATTTATCACCAATAACAATAAAATTAGGTTCAAATTCAATCGCCTGTTTAGCCAATAATTCAATATTAGTATTTGCAACAAGCACTTCAACCTGAAACTTATCGGGATAATCTCTGATAATATCCAGAGCCTGAGTTCCGATAGAGCCTGTTGAACCGAGTATAGCTATTTTTTTTCGCTTATTCATCAGAAAACAATATAATCTTCAGGATTTAACGAACGAGCCTTATCCCACAATTCAAAGTGTAAATGAGGTCCGGTTGTGTATTCTCCGCTATTACCGTATTTACCTATCAGACTACCGGTTGAAATCATGTCTCCAACTCTAACAAAAATTTGAGCCAGATGTTTATATACACTTATAAATCCTTGTTTATGCTGAATTATTATTGTATAGCCGGTTTCAATATTATATTCAGCCAATACTACAATACCGGTATAAACTGAAAAAATATCGGAATCTGTTGCACTGGCTATATCTACACCAAAATGCCGTTGTGCGGGATTATATGGGTTTACAATCATTCCTTTTGAAGGTGGGTACAAATCCGGAATACGATTCGGGATTCTGATGTAATTACTTAGGTCTTCGATTTTTTCGCGTGGTTTTATGGGATTATTAAAATTCTTTAATTGTTCTTCGGAAAGTATTGATGGAGAAACTGCATATTCTTCATCTATTGGTACATCATTCAAAAGAGCATCTCTGATAACATTTATGTAAATATCTCTTTTATTTAATTCTGCTTCCAGACTGTCTAATCTGATTGCATTTTCCATTATTAACTTTCGTGTTTCGGCATTTGGATATCCGGGAACAAGTCTTTTTAACGGAGTATAAATAATTAACACCGAATTTATTGCATAAAAAATGACAAAAAGTAAAAACAATAGCAATATAAAGCCTAATCTATTTAATTTCAGTTTATTTAATACATCATAAGAATGTCCGTGATAAAGGACTATCTGAAATTTTTTTCCAAACCATTTTAATATTTTACTGCCACGCATCGTAATCAAATCAATTCACAAAAATAAGCAAAATTGCCGAACATTAAAAATGAACTATCTCCTTTAGATTTTTAGCATAAGGAAAAATATATTCAAAAACTCTGAGGAGAAATTTAAACATAATTGAGTCATTCAATTTTTCCGGAGCAATGATTTCCAGCCTGTTATTGAAACTTTTAAATATAAAAAATAAGCCTCCAATTATTATCGAAATTTTTAATAATGCAAAAATGACCCCACCGGTTTTATTTAACCACTGAAGTTTTATCTTATTAATAAGTTTATCAAAAACATGTGCGAAGACATAAATTAATACTATCACTCCTACAAAAACAATAACAAAGGATATCAAAGGAATGTATTCTTTAGCAAATTTCCCGGAATCAGATAATAGAGAAACCATCATATCCGAAAATCTTACTGCAATAAACACCCCTGCAATCAATGCAAAATTAATAGCGAATTCTTTTACAAGTCCGTTTTTAAATCCTTTGTATGCAAAATATACAAGCACTAAACAAATTATTATATCAAAAATTCCCATATAATAATATTTTTGCGAAAGATAATATTTTTTGTTTATTTTGCATTAATGGCAATAATAAATTCCATAGTTTCGATTGTTAATTACAATCGTCTGGCTGAGATAGATTCCTTTAGAAAGAATCCAGATATTGTTCAATATAATGTATTGAAAAATTTAATCAACTATGCTCAAGATACTGAATTTGGCAGATTACACGGATTCAGCAAAATAAAATCTTATGACGACTTTATAAGTAATGTTCCTGTTCGCTCTTATGAAGAAATTAAACCTTTCATTCAAAAAGCTTTTGAAGGACGACAAAACGTTTTATGGCCGGGAGAAACAAAATGGTTTGCTAAATCGAGCGGAACAACTTCGGACAAAAGCAAATTCATTCCTATAACAAAAGAATCTCTCGAAGAATGTCACTTTCGAAGTGGAAAAGATATTTTTATAATGTATGCAGACAAATTTCCCGAATCAAAAATTTTTTTCGGGAAATCTCTTGCAATCGGTGGTAGCACAAGCATTAATACTCTCAATGATAATTCTTATTTTGGAGATTTGTCTGCTGTTATAATAAAAAACTTACCTTTCTGGACTTATCTGAACAGAATCCCTCGCGAAGAAATTGCACTCCTCGAAGACTGGGAAACTAAACTAAACAAAATTGTAGAAATTTCACATAATAAGAACGTAACAAATCTTGTAGGAGTACCTTCCTGGTTATTAGTTTTGTTAAAACGTCTATTAGAATACACAGGAAAATCAAATATTCTTGAGGTTTGGCCAAATCTTGAATTATTTGTTCATGGTGGGGTTTCTTTTGTTCCATACAGAAAAACATTTGAAACATTAATACCATCAAAATCAATGACCTATCTTGAGACCTACAACGCATCTGAAGGTTTTTTTGCTATTCAGGATGAATTCTCTCAATCTACTGATGGAACAGATAAAGGAATGCTCCTTATGCTTGATTACGGAATATTTTTTGAATTTATTGAACTTTCAGATTATCTAAATAATAATTTTAATGCTATACCACTTGAACAGGTCAAACCCAATGTAAATTATGCAATAGTAATATCAACAAACGGAGGACTATGGAGATACGTTATTGGTGATACTGTTTCGTTTACTTCTTTAAATCCATATAGAGTTAAAATCACAGGAAGAACAAAGCACTACATTAACGCCTTTGGAGAAGAAATTATTATTGATAATGTGCAAACCGCTTTAGCATACGCAAGTTCTGTAACAAATGCCGAAATTAAAGAATATACAGTAGCTCCGATTTTTTATGAGATAGGTTCACAAGGTGCTCATCAATACTTAATTGAATTTTTAACCCCACCTGAAAATCTGGAATTATTCATATTCTCGCTCGACAAAAAAATGAAAGAACTCAATTCTGATTACGAAGCCAAACGTACTAATGATATTACGCTTGGACCTCCCGAAATAATTATTGCAAAGACAAATACTTTTTATAAATGGCTCCAACAGAAAGGTAAACTCGGCGGTCAAAACAAAATTCCTCGTCTTTCTAATACGAGAGAATATATGGATGAACTTCTGAAAATTAATTTAGAATTATAATTTTTTGAATTTTCTTAATTTTAATACGGAACAGCAAATTCTTCAATTAAATACTTATAAGTAGTTTTCCAGTATCGTTTTATCGGATTTTCATAAGTTATTGAAGTTTTTAAGTTCAGAAAATCCCTGTAAACATGCTCCAAACTAGTGAACTTCCGCCATGTAAACTTTTGATTTATATTCTCTCGACTTAATGCATCAAAACTTCCTCGCCTGGTATATACAAAATAATCCCCATAAAACTG
>CALJNE010000091.1 GCA_937982115.1 uncultured Bacteroidales bacterium
TTTATAGCATAAAAATTTAACAAACTCTTAATTTGTCCACTCAGATAAAATATTGTAAATAAAGCTTCCACTTTGTATTACTTATACTAAATATTATTTAAAATTTCTATATAAACACGATCCCACCCTTTCCATTCATTAATTCGTAAATTATTATTATGCCACAATAATACAAAATCTCCATTAAATCGTTTAACAATATTTAATAAATCTAAGGAAATATTCAGGGCAGAATGTTTATCATTCTTACTTTCGCGTTTTAAGGCAGTATCCATGATAATTAGAGGTCGTTCTGTAAGGTTCAATGTTTTTCTTTGAATAACATCAAAAACTTTATATTCCATACACGTACCACATCGGAAACCTGTAAGAGAGTAAAAACCTAAAGAACTGTCAGTTTTTAGTCCTGATCTTTCCCAAACATTCCAGGTTTCTGGGATGGAAAACCTCAAATAATGTTGTCGGCCCTCCTCTACTTTATTTACATATTTTTGAAGTCGCAAAATTTCCAACTTCAACTGGGCTTCATTATTAAAGCTGGAATAAGAAGGATGAATTCCAACAATATGATTTCGAGCAAGAATTTTTTGTAAAATTTCAACACATTTTTGATTATCAATATCAAACCTCACATCATATTCTCCTTTTTTACCGGCAATAAAATAAAATCTCGAAACTGTATTTTTCTTTTCCGACAAATCCATCAAGTAATCAAAGCTATCCCAAACATCAGGTAGCTTTCTAAAATTGTAATTATAATAATCTCTGAGGCTATTAAAAAAATCTGTTAAACTTTTACGTTTAAATATATCTCCCCCAATTGCTTTGAGAAATTTCAAAAAGGAATCATACCTGAATAAATAATCTATATCGTGAGTAATATAGGATTTAAAAACTCTATCATTAAAATTATTGTAAGAAAACTTATTTTGTATGATTTTTTTTAATAATTCAACATATTCATCAACTACAGGACGTTTGTGAATGTTATTTTTAACTGAAAATAATTCGTGTTCATTGATTCTTTGAAATTCATTTTTAGGAACTAAAAAAATTTCTTCCCAACGTGTTAAGTAAAAGAAAATCCCTGCAAAAATATCAATCCCGCAATAAATTTCATCATCATTTTCTGAATAATCATTTCTGCCATAAAGGACAGCAACATCATCCTGAAAATAATATAACTTAGCAAAACTCAATCGGGGAAGATTTTCGGGCTTTGAGTAATATTCTGATTCATGATTTATTGAACTAAAAAAAACATCTTCGAAAATTATTTTTTTACCGTCGTGAGATAGTAATTTATAGGTATTAGAATTATGAAAATTTATGCAATAATCAAAGCCCAATTGTTGTTTAAAAACAAAATCAAAAAGATATTCTTTTTCGGAAATAAAATTATTTTGAGTATAAATTTCAATCATAGTTAGAAAAATCAAACAAAAATATAATTATTCGTTTAAATTCACGAAATGAAAACGAAATAAATGAATTAACAAGTATTATGATTATTTTTGTAAAAAAAAGAAAAAATGAATAAGTCATTGAAAGAGAACGAGCCTATTTTTATTGGAGGTGCAATTGGGAATTGCGTTCATGTTGCAGGTGTTTATGAATTTTTAAGAATAGCCTCAGAATTAGGTTTTAAAACCGAGTTTTTAGGAGCAGCCGTTGATCCTGTTGATTTTGTTTTGGAAATAAAGAAGCGTGAGGCAAATGTTGTATGTGTAAGTTATAGATTAACTCCTGATGCTTTACATTCAATTCTGGATCATTTCTTTCACGAAATAGAAAAGAATAATCTCAATGAACTCCACTTTATGTTTGGTGGCACTCCGGGAGCCATTGAAATTGCTAAAAAATATAAACAATTTCAATTCTTTTTTGCAGGTGAAGAGAATATTAAAGAAATTATAAGCATTATTGACAACTTTACTCCTAAAGACAAAAAAATATTACCAAAAATAGGCATTGATAACAAAAGTTTCAGCACAACGAAACAAAAAGCCATCCCTACAAGTTTTGACAAGAATTTTTTTACTCCATTAATCAGGCATCATTTTGGATTACCTAATTTAGAAGAAACGATTAAAGGTATTGAAAAGATAGCTGAGTCAAAATTGGTTGATGTTATTTCAATTGCCACAGATCAAAATGCACAGGAGTTTTTCTTTGAACCTGAAAAAATGGATCATAGACTTGATGGAACCGGCGGCGTTCCTGTTAGAACAGAAGAAGACATGATTGCTTTATGGAAAGCTGCTCAAAGAGGCAATTTTCCAAGATTAAGAGTATATTCCGGTACAAAGAATTTGTTAAAGTGGGCTGAAATGAGTGTCAGAACTATTGATAATGCATGGGGAACTATTCCACTGTTCTGGTATTCACGCCTCGACGGAAGATCAAAGCGGCCTCTTGCAGAAGCAATCGAAGAAAATAAAAAAGTAATTAAATGGTATGCCGACAAAGATATACCGGTAGAAATAAATGATTCGCATCATTGGAGCTTGAGGGAATCCAGCGATGTAACTGCTGTTGTTGATTTTTACATATCTGCATTAAATGCAAAAAAACTTGGAGTAAAAAAATATATTGCCCAATTAATGTTTAATACCCCACGATTGACATCTGCCTCCATGGATCTTGCCAAAATGTTAGCAAAAATTGAATTAATAAAAGAGCTTGAAGATGAAAACTTTCAATTTTTGAAACAAGTTAGAGCGGGATTAACACATTTTAGTCTGAATATGAATGTGGCAAAAGGGCAATTAGCTGCATCAACAATGCTTTCGCTTGCATTAAAACCGGAAATAATTCATGTTGTAAGTTTTACAGAAGCTGATCATGCTGCCAAACCCGAAGACGTAATAGAAAGTTGCGAAATTGTTAAAGGTGTGCTAAGAAATGTGTGGAGTGACTTACCTGACATGAGTTTAGATCCTAAAATACAATCTCGAAAAAAATATCTTATCGAAGAAGCAAAAAAGATGATAGAATTTTTTGAAAATGAGTTTTCAAAAGAATATGATGATCCGCTTACAAATTCGGAATGTCTTGCTAAGATGGTTAATCGTGGTTTTATTGATGCTCCTCAGTTAAAAGGTAATCCCGAAGCTCTTGGTAAAACTCGAACCATGCCAATTAATGGTGGTTACGACATTGTTGATGACAATAACAAACCTATTAATATTACCGAATATTTTAATCGTTACTTAAAATGAATAACAAAAAAATCACGGTTATTGGGGCAGGAAACAGTGGATTAGTTATGGCCGCCCACCTTGCCTATCATGGATACAATATCTGTCTCTGGAATAGAAGTAAAAAAACAATTGATAAAATTCTTAAAACAAAAACTATTTATTTAAACGTAAAAATAACCGCAAAGGTTAAACTCAGTAATGTTACCACTTCAATACAAGAAGCTTTAAAAGACTCAGGAATAATACTTATTACAACACCTGCCAATGCACACTATGATCTTGCAAGAATAATGTCTCCATATATTGAAAAAGATAGCACAATAATTTTAAATCCGGGCAGAACTTTTGGTGCATTGGAATTTCTAAATACCTTAATATCAGAAAATTGCCAAAACATTCCGAGCATTTGTGAAACACAAACAATAATTTATACTTGCAGGAAAACTGCAGAAGATAAAGTAAGTCTATTGGCTTTCAAAAATAGCGTACTAATTTCGTGCATAAATAACAAAATTGAAGATATACTGAAAAATCTTCCCCTCGAATTACAAAAATACTTCAAACCTACAGAAAATTTTCTACGAACATCATTAGGAAATGTTGGTATGATATTACATTGTGCTCCTGTTTTATTAAATTCAGGATGGATAGAAAACAAAAAACATAAATTTCGATATTACTACGAAGGGATAACTCCGAGCATTGCAGGATTCTTGGAAAAAATTGATGATGAAAGACTCGCTGTTGCTTCAAAGTTTGGTGTAAAAATAAGGAGTGTATCACAATGGCTCAACGAAAGTTATGACGTACATGGTAAAAATTTATATGAAAGTATTCAGCAAGTTGAGTCTTATCGTACTATTGATGCTCCGGAATCTTTAATGCACAGATATCTTTTTGAAGACATTTGCACAGGACTTGTCCCTATTGAGGCTCTTGGTAAAAAATTAGGACTGGAAATGAAAAATACAAGCTTAATAATTGATCTGGCCACTGAAATGTTGAATTATGATTTTAGATTTAATGGTCGTAATGCGGAAAAATTAAAACTAATTGATAAAAATTTCAATTGTTTAAAACTTTTCAACTATTAATTAAGTTGTTGAATTTTAAAAGTTTAATATATCTAAACGCATATAATATCACGAATGAATTCTAATATGGAAAAGATTCCATTCCAATATAATATGATGAAGTTGTTTTCCATTTCCTTTTTGTTGGAGCTGAGTACACAGCTGAAGTTTGTTGTGTGATGAAATTTCTGTAAATGTTTTCCATATCGGTAAAGATTCGCCAAACAAATTTCAGATTTAAACTGTATTTTCCAAGCGGGTCAAATCGCCGAAACAGTGTAAACAAATAGAAATTATTATACTGCTGCAAATATTTGGTCGAAACTCCACACAGCCTATGATTTATCCACGTCTTCAAATCTTTA